>PLTJ01000464.1:1845-3418 GCA_003164455.1 Acetobacteraceae bacterium | reverse complement strand
GGCGCACTTTGGGGGCAGCGCTTCGAGTGCGATCTGCCCAGCGGAGCGGTTACGAAAATTCCGTGACCGTCCGGGCCGGTTGACTCCCCGGTCCGCCCGGACCCACTACATCCGCCCCTTCCCGAAGATTATCGCTGGAGCGAACCATGGCCGCCGATCTTCTCATTCGCAACGGAACCGTCATCGACCCCGCCCGCAAGGTTCATGCCATTGGGGACGTCGCCATCGCCGGCGGGCGCATCGTCGAGGCCGACGGAACCGGCGCGACCACCGAGATCGACGCCGCCGGCTGCCTGGTCGTGCCGGGGCTGATCGACAACCACGCCCATGTCTTCGCCGCCGCCACCGATGGCGGCATCCGCGCCGATGTCAGTTGCCTCCCCCAGGGCGTCACCTCGGTGGTCGATGCCGGCAGTGCCGGCCTCTCCAACTACCGGACCTTCGCCGCCACCGTGCCGCCGTTCAACGAGATGCGCGTCTTCAGCCTGGTGAACGTCTCCGACACCGGCATCGTGAGCCACCACTACCCCGAGAACGTCGATCCGAAATACTACGACGCCGCCGCGCTCAAGCGCCTGTTCGCGCGCTACCCGGGCCAGTTGATCGGGCTCAAGGTGCGCGTGGGTGCGGAGATCGTCGGCGGGCTCGGCCTGAAGCCGCTGGAGGCGACGGTGGAGATCGCCGCGCAGATCGGCTGCCAGGTGGTGGTCCACGTCACCAACGCGCCCTGCACCATGGACCGGATCGCCGACCTGCTGCGCCCCGGCGACGTGTTCTGCCACTGCTACCACGGCACCGGCCCAACCATCGTCGGCGAGGACGGCCATGTGCTGCCCGGCATCCGCGCGGCGCGCGCCCGCGGCGTCGTCTTCGACGCCTGCAACGGCCGCAACAACTTCGCCTTCCCGCCGGCCAAGGCGGCCATTGCCGACGGTTTCCCGCCCGACATCATCAGCACCGACCTCACCGGGTTGACCGCCTACACGGGCTATGCCTTCGGGCTGACCTACACGATGTCGAAATACCTCGACCTCGGCCTCGGGCTGGACCAGGTGATCGCCGCCGCCACTGCCGCCCCGGCGCGCCAGCTCGGCAAGGCCGGCCTGCTCGGCACGCTGGTCCCCGGCGCCTTCGCCGACGTGGCGGTGCTCAAGCTGGTCAACAAGCGGGTGCGCTACCTCGACGCCAGGGGCGAGGAGTTCATCGGAAACACGCTGCTGGTGCCGCAGATGACGGTGCTCGACGGCCGCATCGCCTACCGCCAGATCGACTTCGCGACGGGTTGAATGTGAGCGCACGACTCCCGCCAAAGAGATTTCTTGAGGACCCCGATGACCACGCACCGTTTTCACCCGACCCGATATTTCAACGTTATCGGCACCGCCGAGCCGTGCCTTCGGATTGCCGATGGCGACACGGTGGTGACTGATACGATCGACGCGTCCGGTCTTGACGCCCGCGAGGTTGCCGTCGGCGAACGGCCCAATCCGATGACGGGGCCATTCTTCGTCGAAGGCGCCGAACCGGGCGACACGCTGGCCGTCCGCATCGACCGGCTGATGCCGAGCCGGGC
>PLTJ01000464.1:0-1829 GCA_003164455.1 Acetobacteraceae bacterium | reverse complement strand
GCGGGCAGGCGCTGTCCACCGCGACCAGCGCGCAAAACGGCGGCAACATGGACTATCGCCGGTTCGCACCGGGGACGACCGTCTGGTTCCCGGTATCGGTGCCAAGCGGACTCTTCTATCTCGGCGACGGTCATGCCTGCCAGGGCGACGGTGAGATCGTCGGCACCGGGATTGAGACCTCCTTCGAGATGGAGGTGACGTTCCATGTCCTGAAGCGGACGATCACCTGGCCGCGCGGCGAGACCGCCGAGGATATCTTCACGGTCGGCAATGCCCGGCCTCTTGATCAGGCGCTACAGCACGCCACGACCGAGATGCTGTGCTGGCTCGGTGAGGACTACGGGTTGGAATCCCGCGCTGCCAGCCATTTGATGGGTCAGGTCGTTCGCTACGATATCGGCAATGTCTTCGACCCCGCCTTCACGGTTGCCTGCCGAATCGCCAAACGGTGGCTGACGAAGCGGTAGAGCGCGGCAGCCGCCACGAGCCACGCTGCCAAGGCGCAGCGGGGTGCCGACAGGACGCCAACCTGGGGCGATGTTGTCGGGCAATATGATTGGAACCTAAGGTGCGTCCGAAATGGCTGGCAGACAGTCCATTGTCGCTCAGCGCACACTTGGGGCTCTGACTCAATCTCGGTGCAAGAAGAGCCCGTCTGCTCGACTGATGCGGCTTTCGGTGACCCACGGCGCCCATTGGCCGCCTGCAGTGGGACTTTGGGGGCCTGGGTGCGCTATATCCGGTCATTTTGACACGAGTTCCGCGGTGTCATTGCGTGCCAAACCGTCCAAAGGACTACCTGCACCGAGATTGAGCCAGAGCCTTTTTTGGACGCTGTTTGGAGTGCGCCCCTGGGGGTGGACAGAACGGGCGATTTGAATTGACCCCTGACGGCCGACGCGACACCGATGCAGAGATGGGTTTTGCTGGTGCCGGTTCCGCCAATGAAGATGGCGTTGCGCTTGGCGTCGAGGAACGCGCCGGTGGCGAGTTTGCGCACCTGCACTTCCGTGCTGGCCCACACGAATTTTCCCCGCACCCTGCGCCAGCCTAATGCAGGTCAAATCGACACGGTCGAATGATGGGATCGTCGGTTGCGTGCCCCCGCTACCACCGTGAGAGCGCAAGGAACCGAGTTCGGTATACTACCAACCGCCCTAAACATTGACACACGCCCATTCACGGCCTCCGATTGATTGGATGCGGCCTGGGTCATTGACCAGGAACTGCCAGGCGCCCCGGCAAGCCTGAACGATGGCGTCGTATGTGTCCCAAACAAGCGCACACAGCTTGTTGCCACGGAGATATTCCCAGACGTTTTCCATGGGGTTCAGTTCTGGCGCGTAAGGCGGCAGCGCCAGCAACGTGATGTTCTCCGGCACGATCAGCTTTCCACCGGCCTGATGCCAGCCCGCGCCGTCCAGAATCAGCACGGCATGCGCACCTCGTGCCACTTGGGCACTGATTTCCTTCAGATGCTCGTTCATCGCCTCGGCATTGACTGCCGGCATGATGATCGCGGCACCCACCCCACGAGCCGGGCAAATCGCGCCAAACAGATGCACGGAGTCATGACGGTTGTCGCGCACCATCAACGGACGGGAGCCTTTCTCGGCCCAGATATAGGTATGGCCGCCCTTCTGCCCAACGCGAGCTTCATCCTGAAACCATATCTCGATCGGCTGGCCGGCCAGAACACTGCTTGCCAAAAGGGCGTCCTTCACCAGGCTCGCGAAGTTTTTTTAAAAGCGGACTGGGCCGCTTCGTCTTTCTTCGGATGGAACGGTCGCGGTTGCAGCCGGGTCAGATCAAGCTTGCGCAACCATTTG
>PLTJ01000190.1 GCA_003164455.1 Acetobacteraceae bacterium | reverse complement strand
GAGCAGGCCGAGATCCTGGCCCATGCGCTGCCGTTCCTGCGCCGCTATGCCGGGGCCACGATCGTGGTGAAGTACGGCGGCCACGCCATGGGCGAGGAACACCTGGCGGACATGTTCGGCCACGACATCGCGCTGCTGAAACAGGTTGGCGTGAACCCGGTGGTGGTGCATGGCGGCGGCCCACAAATCAACGCCATGCTGAAGCGCCTGGCCATCCAATCGACCTTCGTCGACGGGCTGCGCGTTACCGACGAGGCCATGGTGGAGGTGGTCGAGATGGTGCTGGCCGGCACCGTCAACAAGCGCGTCGCCGGACTGATCAACAGCGCCGGGGCGCTTGCGGTTGGTATCTGCGGCAAGGATGGCGGGTTGATCCGAGCCCGCAAGCTGACCCGCACGAAGAAGGATCCGGACAGCAACATCGAGCGCGAGCTTGACCTCGGTTTCGTCGGCGAACCCGAGCATGTGGATGTGCGGGTGATCCACGCGCTGACCGGAGCAGGGTTGATCCCGGTGATCGCGCCGGTGGGTGTGGGGGCCGACGGGCAGACCTACAACATCAACGCCGATACGGTGGCCGGGGCGATCGCCGGCGCGTTGGCGGCGACGCGCCTGCTGATGCTGACCGACGTGCCAGGCGTGCTGGACGCGAAAGGGCGGTTGGTTCCCGAGATGACATTGGGCGATGTGGAACGCGGCATCGCCGGCGGCATGATCAGCGGCGGGATGATCCCAAAAGTGCAGTGCTGCGTGGATGCAGTGCGTCGCGGGGCCAAGGGGGCCGTCATTCTCGATGGCCGCCAGCCGCATGCGTGCCTGCTGGAGCTGTTCACCGAGGGTGGCACCGGGACGATTATCCGCGCCTGAATGCAGACCAGAACATGATCGTTCGCAGCATTGCCGATCTCCGCGCAGCGGTGCGGGGCTGGCGCCAGTCCGGCCTGGGCTGTGCCCTGGTGCCAACCATGGGCGCACTGCATGAGGGGCACCTGGCACTGATCCGGCTGGCCGCGCGGTCCTGCGACCGGGTGGTCGTCTCTATTTTTGTCAATCCCCTGCAGTTCGGCCCGCACGAGGACGTCAACCGCTACCCACGGCGGATGACGGCCGACGTAGCGGCGGCGCTACAGGCCGGCGCGCATCTGGTATTCGCGCCGACGGTGGCCGGAATGTTTCCATCCGGCCACGCCACCATGGTGCATGTCGCCGGCCTGTCGGAGGGGCTGTGCGGTCCGCACCGTCCTGGGCATTTCGACGGCATGGCGACGGTGGTGACCAAGTTGCTGCTGCAAACCCTGCCGGATGCGGCGTTCTTCGGCGAGAAGGACTACCAGCAATTGCTGATCGTCCGCCGGTTGGTGCGCGACCTCGACATCCCCGTTCGCATTGAGGGGATGCAGACCGTGCGCGAGCCGGATGGCTTGGCGATGTCGTCGCGCAATGCCTATTTATCGGAGCAGCAGCGGCGGATCGCGCCGGTGTTGGCGGCCACGCTGGGCGACATGGCGCGTCGGTTGGCGGCCGACGGTGGTGCGGTCGCGGCAGCGATGGCGGACGGGCAGGCGCGGTTGCGCGCCGCCGGTTTCACCGCCATCGACTACGTCGAAGTGTGCGACGCGGAGACGCTGGCGCCGCTCGGCCGGGTCGCCGGGCCGGCACGTATCCTGGCCGCGGCGTGGCTGGGAGACACGCGGCTGATCGACAACGTCGCGGTGGCGCCGTCGCCTTGATCCGCTTCGCGGCACGGGCCAGCCAGGATGGCAAGCCTGTAGCGCCCGGCTAGCGCCCCATGCGCATGAGAAAATCGATCTGCCAGCGCATTTCGTCGATGGCGAGGGGAAAGGCGCCGGAGGGACCACCGCGCAGCACGGTGTCCGGCGAGGTGCGTGCCAGCAGCGATTGCAACGGACCGGCCACCTGCATGGAGAAGCCGGCGCGCCACACTAGGCTAACCAGAGCCTTGGCGCTGCGCAGAGTGGCAGCGCGGTCCACCACTGAGGCCGGCACCCCCGCCGCTACGGCGAGTATGGCAGTGGCCATGCGTGCCTCTCCGCGCTGCACCGCGCCAAGCAGTGTCGTCTCGCTCAACTGGTCACGGAAGGCGAGCGCCTGCGCGTGCCCCATCGCCTCATCCATGTTTGGCGGCTGCGCGGCTCTGGGCGGCGCACTGGGCAGCAACCGCTCCTCCAGCCGACGCTTCAGTTCCCCGGCGCACTCGGATGACAGGTCGGCGCGGCTCGCCATCTCGTCCAACAGGTGATTGGCTACGTACTCCGAGAGGGCACAAGCGGCGGCCGGCGACAGCCGTGGCCGTCGGACCAATGGTGCGTGCCAGTCGGTCTGGTCGGGGGCGCGGGCGATCAGCGCGTCCAGAGTGGCCTCACGAATGGCCGCCGAGTGGTTGGCCAGCAGTGCGCGAATGGCGGCAGCGTCCGTGGTGGCAGCGACGGCATCGGAAACTGTCTCGTTCAGGCCGGTGCGGCTGGCGACCGCGGTGGCGGTGGCGCGATTCGGAGCGGCTGCGAGCAGGGTCAGCAGGTCTTCTGTGGTCAGCAGCGGCGACAGGCGAGTGACCGGCTCGCTCACCGGTATCTCGCTGTCGTACGCCAGACGCAGGATGAGATCGCGCGGCGCCTGCGGCATGTCCTTGACCACGTCGGCGATGGCAGCGCGCACGCGCACCGCTTCGTCCAAGACCAACTCGGCCAGCACCTGCAGCGCGTGCTGTTGTAGGCGGTCGCGCTCGGCGTTCTGCAGGTCGGGCACCAGGTTGGCTAGCTTGCGTGCCAGCAGCGTGCGTACCCGCTCGTCGTCGTCGTGGGCAAGGATACGATCGGCACCGACCGGCGCGGCGGCGTTCAGTGCCACCGCGGCCCGCACCGTCACCGCCGGATCGACGGCCAGCACGGCCAGCAGATCGGGCGAGGAATCGATGCTCGCACCCAGGCGTACGCGGGTTACTTCATCGGCCGGCGCGTCGCCATGAACGCGCGCCGGCTCCGGTGCAATGGCAAGGCTTGGCGCGAGTGGCGTCATGTGCCCTCCGGATGGGCAACCCGCCAGTGACCACGGCCGCTGCGCTTAACCTCATACATGGCCTGATCGGCCCGGTGCAGCACGGTCTCGATGTCCTCGCCGCGAGAGGGCCAGCGGGTCGCGATGCCGATCGACACGGTCAATGGCACGCCGATGCCTTCAGCCAGCGTCGCCAGTGCGGACGGCCCGGCGATGCGCAAGTGCTCGGCGCGCTCGGCGGCGGCGAGGTCGTCGGCCCCGTCGAGCCATATGGCGAATTCGTCGCCGCCCAGGCGAGCCACCAGATCGGCCGGCCGTACCGTATCGCGCAGCAAGGTGGCGGTGACACACAGTGCCGTGTCGCCCGTCTCGTGGCCGCGTACGTCGTTGAGTTGCTTGAAATGATCGAGGTCCACGAACATCAGCGTTCCGGGCAGCCCCTCGCGGTCCAGCCGGTCAAGTCGGCGCGCCAGCTCTTCCATGAAGGCGCGGCGATTAAGCAGGCCGGTCAGTGGATCGGTACGGGCCTGCCGCGCCATTTCGCGCTGGATGCTGTCGTGGTCGAGGATCATGCGGATGATGCCGGTGGCGGAGGAGGCCAGCACGCGCTCCTCGTTGTCCCAGTCGCGGCCGCCGGGAATGCGCCACAGCGCCAGCCCGGTCTGCTCGGCGAACCGGGTCTGGCTTGAGCACGCCAGCACCCTGCGTCCATCGGACGCCATCGAGACCAAAGGGTCGGCGCTATCGGTCTGCAACAGGCTGAGTGCCGTGTGTAGTACCTCCGGCAGTGATCTGCCGGTCTCGTAGAGCACGCCGGGGCGGGCACCGTCCCCCAGAACGTCGAGTACCGCTGCGCCCTCGGCCCCGAGCGCGGTGGTAAGCGACGTCAACGCCGCCTCCATCATCTTGGGGGCGAGCACTTCCTGGCGCATGCGCCACAGGATGTGGTCGAGCACCTCGCCACGCCGCAGGGCGGCCGCCACAGCCGAATCGTAGCCGTCCTGCTCGGTGGTGTCCTGGCCGATGCCGCGGCTGCCGATGATGCGTCCTTCCGCGTCGGTCAGCGGAGCGGCGGCGAAGGCAAGACAGATGCCGCTGCCGTCCGGGCGCTTCAGCCAGGCGCGACGGCGGCGCACCGCGCTGGTTGGACGGAACGGATTGAAGCCGATGGTGCCGTCGGCGGCCGCCAGTAAAAGCTCGGCGGGCTGGCCGAGCAGCGTCGAGGCCGGCCAACCCAGGGCCGGGTCGGGCGAGACGAAGACAAACCGGCCCCAGGCATCCGTCTCGAACGCGAGGTCGGCGGTCAGCGATACCAGATCGCGCCATCGGTTGCGGCTGTCCAGCAAGGCGCTGCGCAACGTATCAGCGAACAGTTCGCCCCCCGGGCATGCCGACTCGTGCGCCGGCGCCCCAGGAGTGACACGCAGGGATCGGGGGAGTGGGGAAGAGTCGTCGGTCGTGGACGTTCGTTTCATGGTGAACCGAAACCCCCGATGCGGGCCAAACGGGGCACGACGCCACGTCCGGGCGACCGGCAGGGCACCCCGATGCTTCGCCCACAGGCCATCTGGCCACTGGGCGATGCGGAACGGAGCGCAACCACCGCCGCCACCCTGTTTAACGCGCCGCACGTAAACGCCGGGTTATCGACGGCATCACGCGATCCCACTGCCGCCACGATTGACTCCACTCCGGCTGCTGCGCATGGTCCGCGCCCATCCGCCGGCATGCGGACGGAAGAGTGTGGGCGCCGCGCAAAGGAGTTGCCGCCGAGATGACCGATCACCCGCTTCGACCCATGATCGAGGCCCTGTGGGAACGCCGCGACCAGCTTGGTGCCGCGACCGAGGGCGAGTCGCGTGCGGCCGTCGAGCAGGCGTTGGCGCTGCTGGACTCGGGCGAGGCACGGGTGGCCGAGCCGACCGGTTCGGGTTGGCGGGTCAACGCGTGGCTGAAAATGGCCGTCTTGCTGTCGTTCCGCCTACAGGACTCGTCGCTGATGCCGGGTGCCGGTGGCGCGCCGGTGTGGGACAAGGTGTCGATGAAGTTCGCGGGCTGGGATGCCCAACGCTTCCAGCAGGCCGGGTTCCGCGCCGTACCGGGAGCGGTGGTACGCCGCAGCGCCTATGTGGCGCCGGGGGTCGTGTTGATGCCCTGCTTCGTCAATGCCGGCGCCTACGTCGGCCGCGGCACCATGGTCGACACCTGGGCGACCGTGGGAAGTTGCGCGCAGATCGGCAGCAACTGCCACCTCTCGGGCGGCGTGGGCATCGGCGGCGTGCTGGAGCCGCTGCAGGCCGAGCCGGTCATCATCGAGGACGACTGCTTCATCGGCGCCCGCTCCGAAGTGGTCGAAGGCGTCATCGTGGAGCGCGGATCGGTGCTGTCGATGGGCGTCTTCATCAGCGCCACCACCAAAGTGGTCGACCGCAGCACCGGCGAGACATTCATCGGCCGCGTGCCGGCCTATTCGGTGGTGGTGCCGGGCAGCCTGCCCGGCAAGTCCTTGCCGAACGGTTCGCCCGGCCCGTCGCTTTACTGCGCCGTCATCGTCAAGCGTGTCGATGCGCGTACGCGAGCGAAAACCTCCATCAACGAGCTGCTCCGGGATTGACCGCCGATCCGCTTCCACTGGCGCAGGCACTGATCCGCTGTGCCTCGGTCACTCCCGCCGATGCCGGCGCGCAGGACGTGCTCGCGGCCGCGTTGGAGGACCTGGGATTCGCGGTCACGCGGCTGCGTTTCGGCGCGATCGAGAACCTGTTCGCGCGGATCGGGACGAACCGGCCGCATCTTTGCTTCGCCGGCCACACTGATGTGGTGCCGGAAGGTGCCGGGGCGTGGCGTGCGGGACCGTTCGACGGCGCGGTACGTGATGGCGTGCTGTACGGCCGCGGCGCCTGCGACATGAAGGGTGCGATCGCCGCCTTCGTGGCGGCCAGCGCCGTGCATCTTCAGGCCGGGCCGCCCCGTGGCTCGATCAGCTTCCTCATCACCGGCGACGAGGAAGGCCCGGCGGTCGACGGCACCGTGCGCGTGCTGGACTGGATGGAAGCCAACGACCACGTGCCGGATTTCTGCATCGTCGGCGAACCGACCAACCCGGGCCGGCTGGGCGAAATGATCAAGATCGGCCGGCGCGGCAGCCTGAACGCGCGCATCAGCGTGCACGGCATCCAGGGCCACGTGGCCTATCCGGCCCGCGCCGACAACCCGGTGCACCGGCTGGCGCGGGCGCTGGTGGCGCTGACCGCGGCGCCGCTCGACGCCGGCAGCGACTGGTTCGAGCCCTCGACCCTGCAAGTCACCAGCATCGACGTCGGTAATCCGATCACCAATGTCATCCCGGCGTCGGCCCAGGCGATGCTGAACATCCGCTTCAACGACCGCCACAGCGGCGCCTCGCTGACCGCCTGGCTGCGTGCCGTCCTGGCGCAGCACGCCGAGCGTTTCGATCTCGACGTATCCGTCAGCGGTGAAAGCTTTCTCACCGCTCCGGGGCCGGCGGTGGACCGGCTGCTTGCGGCCGTGCAGGCGGTGACCGGGTTACAGCCCAAACTGGACACCGGTGGCGGTACCTCGGATGCGCGTTTCATCGCGCGGCTCTGTCCGGTGGCGGAGTTCGGCCTGGTCGGCCGGACCATGCATCAGGTCGACGAGTGCGTGCCGGTCGCGGAGTTACGCGACCTGGCGCGTACCTACCGGCACGTGATCGCGGCGTTCCTGCCTTGACGAGCCCGTCGGTGAACGAGCGTGCCGGGCACGTGCTGCTGGGCATCCTGCAGATAGCGCTGCTGCGGGCCGAGGGTCTTGGACAGTTTGGTGATAGTCCGAAATCCTTTCTGAACAGTCTGGCGCCGCTGATCGCCTTTCCGCTCGCCGGCGGTTTGCTTGGTGTGCTGTCGGGTGCCGGGCTGGATGCGGTGGCGGCGCTGCTCGGCACGTTGGTGGCGCTGCTCGCGCCGCCGGTGTTGTCGGAGATGCTGGCCCGGTTCTGGGGGCGGGAACGCGAGTGGCTGCGCTACGCCACCGCCTTCAACTGGTCGCGCTGGGCCATGCTGCTGGCGTTCTGCGGGGCGTTGGCATTGATGAGCATACTGGCAGCCCTGGGGTTGGGATCGCGGGCAGCGGTGACGCTGGGATTGCTTGCGGTGGCGGCGTATGGCGTCGTGCTGGAATGGTTCGTGGCCCGGGTCGGGCTGCGCCTGGTCTGGTGGCGAGCGGCAGTGCTGGTGCTGGTGGTCGAAGTCGGTGCGGCGCTGCTGTTCCTGACGCCACACCTGCTGGCCGGGTTGCAGGACGGGGTGCCGTCATGACCGCCCGCCTGGGTACCGCCCTGCACGGGGCTTTCCTACTGGCCCGTGGGCGTCCGGACGGCCTGCTGCTGATCGCCGCCCCTCCCGCAACCGAGATGGCGGTGGCGGCGCGCAGTTTCTGGGCGATCGTGGTGTGCCTGCCGGCTCTCCTGTGCCTGCACTTGTTGGACTGGACGACCAGCGGTCTGCCGCCGGCACCAGGGCGGGTGCTGACGCTCGACCTGCTGGGCTATGTCATCGGCTGGGTCGGGTTCGCGCTGCTGTCGCACCGGCTGGCCGGCGTCATGGGACGCGGTTCGTTGTGGCCACGCTTCATCGCCGTCTGGAACTGGTGCAACGTGGTGCAGTACCTGATGCTGGTCGTGGCCGGATTGCCCGAACTGCTGGGCTTGCCCGCGTTGGTGGCGCAGACCGTCTGGCTGGTGGCGATGGGCTGGGCGTTGTGGCTGGAATGGTATGCGACCCGGCTGGCGCTGGCCATTCCGGGCCGTTCGGCGGTGGCGTTGGTGGCCCTGGATTTCGCCCTCGGGGTGTTTCTGCTGGCCGTCACCGGGGCGGCGGGCTGAACGGATCCTGGGGATAGCGTACCCCGATCAGGGCCAGCCCCTCGGCCGGTGCGGTCGGGCCGGCAGCGGTGCGATTGCGGGCTGCCAACGCCGCGGCCACGCGCTCGACCGGCCAGCGGCCCTCGCCGACCAGTTTCAGCGTGCCGACCATGTTGCGCACCTGGTGGTGCAGGAAGCTGCGCGCCTCCGCGATGATTTCCACCATGTCGCCCTGCCGGGTCACGTCCAGCCGGTCGAGCGTGCGCAGCGGGCTGTTGGCCTGGCAGGCACTGGCGCGAAACGAGGAAAAATCGTGCCGCCCGAGCAGGCTGGCCGCCGCCGCCGCCATGGCCGTCGCGTCCAGCGGGTGTTCGACGTGCCAGATCCGCCCCTCCAGCAACGCCGGCCGGGACCGCCGGTTGAGGATGCGGTAACGGTAGATGCGGCGGATGGCCGAGAAGCGTGCGTTCCAGCCCTCCGGCGCCACCGCCGCCCGCAGCACGACCAGCCGGTGCGACTTCATGTGGAAATTCAACGCGTCGCGAAGACGGTCGGGCGCGAAGGCGGCGGCAAGGTCGATCTGTGCTACCTGGCCCTCGGCGTGTACCCCCGCATCGGTGCGCCCGGCGACCACGCTGGCGACCTTCGCGCCGCTGGCAAGCCGTGCCGCGGCCACCTCCAGCACGCCTTGCAGCGACAAGCCAGCGGCCTGCACCTGCCAGCCCACGAAGCCCGTGCCGTCGTATTCCAGCAGCAGCGCGTAGCGCGGCATCACTCCAGCTTCGTGCCGGCGGGAACCGGATGGCCGCGCAGGAAGGCGGTGGCGTCCAGCGCCGCCCGGCCAGGCGCCTGTACCCGGGTGAGGCGCAACGCCCCGGTGCCGCAGGCGACCAGCAACCCGTCGTCCAGCGTCGTTCCCGGCATGCCCGCGCCGGCCTCGGGACGCGCCGCCCTGATCTTCAGCATGTCGTCGCCAAGCCGGGCAAACGTGCCGGGCCAGGGGTTCAGCGCCCGGACTCGCCGGTCCAGCGCGGCGGCATCCTGTGCCCAGTCGATCCGTCCGTCCTCGCGTGCGAGCTTCGGGGCGTAGGTCGCGCCTTCTTCGGGCTGCGGCACCGGCACAGGAGCCGCATCGAGGGCGTGAAGAATGAGCCGGGCACCGAGCGCCGCCAGCGCATCGTGCAGCGCGGCCGCGTCGGTGGCGGGCGTGATCGGCACCGCCTCGCGTAGCAGCATGGCGCCGGTGTCCAGCCCCTCATCCATCTGCATGACGGTAATGCCGGTGACAGTGTCACCGGCCAGGATGGCGGCCTGGATGGGGGCGGCGCCGCGCCAGCGTGGCAGCAGGCTGGCATGGATGTTCAGGCAGCCCCGCAGCGGCGCGGCCAGCATGGACGCGGGCAGGATCAGCCCATAGGCACACACCACGGCGACGTCGAGCCCAAGGGCCGCGAAGGCGGCGTGCTCGGTGGTCTCCTTGCGCAGCCGGGCCGGCGTGCGCACCAGGAGAGAAAGCGCGTCGGCTGCTTCGTGCACCGGGCAGCGTCGCACCGCATGGCCGCGCCCGGCGGGCCGTGGCGGCTGGCAGTACACGGCCGCGATGTCGTGCCCGGCGGCGTGCAGCGCGCTCAGCACCGGCACGGCGAAGTCCGGACTGCCCATGAAGGCGAGCCGCACCGTCAACGTCCCTTCTGCCGCTGCTCCTTGCCCAGGCGGCGCATCAGGATGTTGCGCTTGAGCACTGAGAGGTGGTCGATGAACAGCACGCCGTCAAGGTGTTCAATCTCGTGTTGCAGGCAGGCGGAGAGCAGCCCGTCCGCCTCGATTTCGCGGCGGGCGCCGGCGATGTCGGTGAATCGCACCTTCACCCGTGCCGGGCGGATCACGTCGGCGTATTGGCCGGGCAGCGACAGGCAGCCCTCCTCGCGGCCGGCCAGTTCATCGCTCTCGGCGATCACCTCGGGGTTGATCAGCACGATCGGCGCCTTTTTTTCGTCAGGCATCAGGTCAACGATCGCCAGGCGCAGCTTCACGCCCACCTGCGGTGCGGCCAGACCGATGCCGGGCGCTCTGTACATGGCGCCGAACATGCGCGCCACGAGGTCGCGGACCTGGTCGTCGTCAGCGTGCGTAATCGGGCGGCAGCGCGCCCGCAACACCGGGTGCGGCGCGATCAGGATCGGCAGCAGCTCGGCGTCGTCCGGGTCGGCCAGGGGAGCCGCGAGAGAGGCAGAGTTCATGGCACCCATGTAGCGGCGCCACGGCGGCGGTTCAACGTCCACGCACCCTTGCAACGCGACCCGCCGGTGCCAAAATGTGTGAACGACGGGCAGCCGCTTGCCGGGGTCCGCCATCGCTTCGCTCTCAGGAGGAGGCCCGCCGTGACGACCCGCATGTTCACGTCCCCGTTGTTCCTGGGCTTCGACCACCTCGAGCAGATGCTCGAGCGGGCGTCGAAGACTTCGTCTGACGGTTATCCGCCCTACAACATCGAGCAGGTCAGCCCGACCGGGCTGCGCATCACCCTGGCCGTCGCCGGCTTCACCATGGACGACCTGCAGATCACCCAGGAAGACAACCAACTGGTGATTCGCGGCCGCCAGACCGACGACTCGCAGGGTCGCGTTTTCCTGCATCGCGGCATCGCCGCGCGGCAGTTCCAGCGTGCCTTTGTTCTCGCGGAAGGCATCGAAGTACGCGGCGCGTGGCTGGATAACGGCCTGCTCCACGTCGACTTGGCCCGGCCGCAGCCCGAGAGCCGTGTGAAGACCATCGAGATCCGCAAGACGGGCAACGGCACGTCCGCGGTGGTGGACGACCAGCCGGAGCGCTGATGCGCCGGAAGACGGGTCATGTCTCGCGGCGGCCCGAACCAACAGCGGTATCGGCGTTGTAATAAAAAAGGGGCGCCGACCCCGCCAGGAGAATGGAGATGAGCACCAATTCGTCCGGTAATGTCGGCGGCCCCACCGCCGAGTCGTTTGATATCCGCCATCTTTCCAGCGAGCAGCTTGCCCGTCTCGGCGTGGAGCAGATCGCCTACGTCAAGGCGGTCATGATGAACGGCATGGTCGCCTACGCCATCCACGCGGCCGACGGCACCCCGATGGCGATGGTCGGCGATCGGGACGTGGCCATCGCGGCCGTGCATCAGCACGAAATGCTGGCCTCGCTGGTGCATTGAACGCCGGCAGTCACGCCAACTGGGTCCAGGTAAGCGACCAGTTATGCACCTGCAGCCGCGCGCCCTCGTTGGTGTCGAGCAGGCGGGCATGCTGGGTGGCTAACGCCTCGCCAAACGCGGTGATCCCGGCGATGGCCTTCATCATCGGGTCGCCGGCAACGGTGTGGCGCAGCTCTCCGCCCTGGTAGTCGATCGGGTCCTCGACCAGCCCCGTTTCCGGCGCGCCGGGCGAGAGAAAACCTTCATTGCGTAGCAGCGAGGCCGGGTCGTTGCGGATCCTGTCAAAATCGGCGTTGTAGTGGTTGCTCAGGTTGCCCGCGGCCATTTCCTGGCCGGCGGCGATCACCTTGAGGCGGCCGATCACGCTCTTGGCCACCTGCTGCCAGGGCGAACGACATGGAAAATGGGCCAGCCTCAGGTTGCCGGCGAGCGGCATCGGCAGAATTTGGCCATCGCGCATGGCGGCGTGGTTGCCCGCTGCGACACTGACATTCTGCATGGCGAGCGACCCGCGCAGGATGATCTTGGGGTCGGGCCGCCGCTCTGGCTCGCACCAGCGGATGCGTCGCGGCACCAGCAGGTCCGCCGCGTCGTCGTCCGGCGTCGGGTGAAAGGCGAAAAGGGGCAGACCCAGCACGTCCTGGTCGGACGGCAGCGCGGCCAGCAGCGCTCGCAAGCCACCCTCGGCGCGCCGCTGGTCGACGAACTCGTCGCAGTCCAGCATCAGCACCCAGTCAGCGCCCATCCCGACCGCCATCCGGAACAAGCCGGTGAGCAACGGCGTCTCGCAGAAATGCGCCGCCCGGGCCTGCAGCACGGTGAGCGGCACACCCTCGGCTTGCAGCGCCCGCAGGATATCAAGCGAGCGGTCGCTGCTGCCGTTGTCGAGGAAGATGTGGTGGTCGACCAGCGCGGCGTGGTGGCGCACGAATGCCTCGAGGACGTCGTCCTCATTCAGCACGCGTGAGGCCGCCACCAGCCGCAAGGTCGCTCTCCGCTTACACGGTGCGGTCACCACCCCCATGCAGCGCCGCCTGTGCCGCAGCCAAGCGGGCCACCGGCACCCGGTACGGGCTGCAGGAGACGTAGTCGAGTCCGATCTCCTCACAGAAGGTGATCGAGGCGGGGTCGCCACCATGCTCGCCGCAGATGCCGATCGTAAGATTCGGCTTGGTCGCGCGGCCGCGCTCGACGCAGAGACGCATCAACGCGCCGACGCCTTCGACATCGAGCGAGACGAACGGGTCCTTGGGCAGGATGCCCTGCTCGACATAGTTGGGCAGGAACTTGCCAGCGTCGTCGCGCGACAGACCGAACGTGGTCTGGGTGAGGTCGTTGGTGCCGAAGCTGAAGAAGTCGGAGACCTCGGCGATGCTGGCCGCGGTCAGCGCCGCCCGCGGCAACTCGATCATGGTGCCGATGGTGTACTCGATGGTGGTGCCGGTCTCGGCAAACACCGCACGAGCGACCCGCTCCACCTGGGCGCGGGTGATTTCCAGCTCCTTCCTGATGCCAACCAACGGGATCTCGATTTCCGGGATCGGCGCGAGGCCACTTTCGCGCGCCACCGCGATGGCGCCCTCGAAGATGGCCCGAGCCTGCATCTCGTAGATCTCGGGATAGGCAATGCCGAGGCGGCAGCCGCGCAGGCCGAGCATCGGATTGGCCTCCGCCAACTCGGCGGCGCGCCGGCGCATTGCGGCAACGTCGGTGCCGAGCGCCTTGGCCACTTCGGCCATTTCGGCCTCGGCATGCGGCAGGAACTCGTGCAGCGGCGGGTCGAGCAGGCGAATCGTAATCGGCAGCGGCGCCATGATCCGGAACAGCTCGATGAAGTC
>PLTJ01000158.1:2321-10776 GCA_003164455.1 Acetobacteraceae bacterium | reverse complement strand
CGCAAGACGGCGCGCGAGCGGCTGGCGTCGTTCCTGGTCGCCCGCGCCAGCTGTCTGTGCAACAGCGTCCACCCCTGCGGCCGCATTGCCGAGAAAGTGATGCTGCCGATGACGCGCAGCGATATCGCCGACTATCTGGGTCTGACCATCGAGACGGTCAGCCGCACGCTCACCCGGTTCAAGAGCGAACACCTGATCGACATCCCGAGCGCTTCGGAAATCCTCATCCGCGACCGCAGCGCGCTGGAAAGCCTGGCGACCGGCCTGCACTGAGCCGGGGTGCTGGCCTCGGCGCGGCACCCGCTGCTAGGCTTTCCCCCATGCCCGACGATGCGCTCGAGTGGTCTGCCGGTGGTCGCGTAGCCGGCATCGATGAGGTCGGACGCGGTCCGCTGGCCGGCCCGGTGCTGGCCGCCGCCGTGGTGCTGCCACGTCCCGTGCCGCGGGCGCTGGCCGCGCTGCTCGACGATTCCAAGAAGCTCACCGCTGCCCGGCGGGAGACCGCCTTCGCCGCCCTGCGTGCCGCGCAGGCGGCCGGCCAGGTGGAAATCGGGCTCGGCGCGGCTTCGGTTGCCGAGATTGTCCGCATCAACATCCTGCAGGCCTCGCTGCTGGCCATGTGCCGGGCCGTGGCCCGGCTGCCGGCGCTGCCCGACCTCGCCCTGGTGGACGGCAACCAACCGCCCGCACTGTCCTGCCCCGTGCGCTGCGTGATCGGCGGCGACGGGCTGAGCCTGTCGATCGCCGCCGCCTCGATCGTCGCCAAGGTGCTGCGCGATCGCCTCATGGCTCGTCTGGCGCTGCGCTACCCGGGTTACGACTGGCTCAGCAACGCCGGCTACGGCACGCCGGCCCATCGCCAGGCGTTGCAGACACTCGGCCCAACCCGCCACCACCGCCCGACCTTCGGCCTGGTGCGCCGGCTCATGCAAGGCCAGGGGACGCCGCCGTCCGGCCTTGCTTGACGCGGTCACGGCGGGCGCGTTTCAAGTTGTGTGGGACGGTCGTGTTCCGCCACTATTTCTCACGCTTGCACTGGAGACGCCGCTGCCCTTGGAGATCGCCCGCGAACTGCCGCTGGACCAAATCATCCTCGGCGATGCCGTGCGTATCATGCGCATGTTGCCGTCGGCGTCGGTTCATTGCATTTTTGCCGACCCCCCGTACAACCTGCAATTGCGTGGCGAGTTGCGCCGCCCCGATGACAGTCTGGTTGACGGGGTAGACGATGACTGGGACCGTTTTTCCGATTTCGCCGCCTACGATGCCTTCACCCGCGACTGGCTCGGCGAGTGCCGCCGGCTGCTGCGCAAGGACGGCACGCTGTGGGTGATCGGCAGCTACCACAACATTTTCCGCATCGGCGCCATCCTCCAGGACCTCGGGTTCTGGATTCTGAACGACGTGGTCTGGCGCAAGGCCAACCCGATGCCGAACTTCCGTGGCCGGCGGTTCACCAACGCCCATGAAACGCTGATCTGGGCGGCGCCGGGGCGGGATGCGCGCTATCGCTTCAACTACCAGGCCATGAAGGCGCTGAACGATGACGTGCAGATGCGCAGTGACTGGTATTTCCCGCTGTGCACGGGCGCCGAGCGGCTGCGCAACGAGCACGGGCTGAAGCTGCACCCGACGCAGAAGCCCGAGGCGCTGCTGCACCGCGTGCTGCTGTCCTGCACCGGCCCGGGCGACGTCGTGCTGGACCCGTTCCTGGGCACCGGCACCACCGCCGCGGTCGCCCGCCGGCTATCGCGGCACTATATCGGCATCGAGCGCCACCCCGCCTATGTCGAGGCTGCCCTGGGCCGGGTGCGCCGGGTTCGCCCCGCCTCCAGCGAGGCGCTGGCGGCCACGCCAACGAAGCGCGAGGCCGTGCGGGTGCCGTTCGGTTCGCTGGTCGAGCGCGGCATGTTGCCGGCCGGGTCGGTGCTGACCGACCGTATGCGCCGGGTGCAGGCGACGGTGGTGGCCGACGGCACGCTGCGCTGCGGCACTCTCCAGGGGTCGATCCATCAGGTCGGTGCGGCGGTGCAGAACGCGCCGTCGTGCAATGGCTGGACATTCTGGCACGTCGAGCAGAAGGGCGTGTTGGTCGCCATCGACTGCCTGCGAACGGCGCCGCGGCCTGAGTAAAGGTTTGGCGGTCCTTGCGGACAGACGCTAACCCCCGGCGGTGTCGATTTGCACGTCGTCGGCCAGGACGCCGCTGCCGGCGGGGACGCCGTTCGGATAGAGCCGATAACCGCCGTCTTCGTTCAGCAGCATGCGCAGGCGTGCCGGGTCGGCTTCCAGCTTCTGGCGCAGCCGATAGATATGCGTCTCGACCGTGTGGGTGGTGGCGCTCGCGTTGTAGCCCCAGACCTGCTGCAGCAACTCGGTGCGGGTTACCGCGACGCCGGCACGGAAGAGATACTTCAGCACCGCTGCTTCCTTGCCGGTCAACCGCACCCGGGAGCCATCGAACTCCATCAGCAGCCGGTCACCAGGGCGGAAGCGAAACCGGCCGATCGTCAGTTCGGCGTCCTCGCTGATGTCATGCACGCGCATCTGCGCCCGCACCCGTGCCAGCAACTCGGAAACGCGGAACGGCTTGGTGATGTAGTCGTTGGCGCCGGAGTCGAGGCCGCGCACGATCTCATTCTCCTCGCCGAACCCGGTCAGCAGGATGATCGGCACGTTGATGCCCTGGCGCCGCAGCGCGGCACACAGGTCGCGGCCGTCGCCGTCGGGCAAGCCGAGGTCGAGGATGATCGCGTCGAACCGGCGGCCGGGGATGGCGGCCACCCGCGCCGCGTCCGCCGAGCTGCCGGACTCGGTGACCGTGTAGCCCTCGGCGATCAAAGGACGGCGCAGCGCCGTGCGCAGATCCGAATCGTCATCGACCACCAGGATGTGCCGCTGCCCAGTCATTCGTCCCGTATCTCCTTCGCCAACATTGTGACGGCACGTACCCCCAGGATACCGGAGCGGCGGTTTCCGAACGGTAACCATCGTGCAAGGCACATTGTAGCATTAATGAGGTAACGAAATTAAGGCGAAGATTATTTCCCGAGGGCCGAAAGTCGTGCCGGCACGCCGGCGATGGTCGGTAGGTCGGCGTTGGCGAAAGCCAGGCGCAGGTAGCGGTCCTGTCCCGGCCCGAAGAACGGTCCGGGCAGCGTCATCAATCCGTGCCTAGCGGCGAGCTCGCCGGCCGTGTCGGTAGCCGGCGGCGCCCAATCGGGCAAGCGGAGATAGGCGAAGTACCCGCCCAGCGCGTCCAGCTGCCAGCCCGCCAGCGGCGCCACCGCGCGCCGGAACGCCGCAGCCCGTTCAGCCATGATCTCCCGGTTGCCATCGCGCCAGCGACGCAGCCCCTCCACCGCCCAGGCCAGCGCCGCCTGCGGTGCGCGCGACGGGCATATCTGCAGTGTGTCCAATACTTTATCCAATTCGGCCCGGAACGCCGGGCCCGCCACCACCGCACCCACCCGATGTCCCGGGACGCAGTAGGCCTTGGAGAAAGAATAGAGGTGCACGACGAAATCACGCCAGGACGGGTCGGCGAACAGGCCATGCGGCGCCGTCGTGTCGGGCCGGAAGTCGCGATAGGTCTCGTCCACCAGCAGCCACAGGCCACGGTCGCAGCACAGCGCGGCGAAGCGGGCGATCACCTCGGGCGGATAGATCGTCCCGGTCGGGTTGTTCGGCGTTATCAGCACGATGGCACGCACCGTCTCGTCGATCAGCGCGGCGGCGCGGTCGGGGTCGGGCACGAAGCCGTCCTCCGCCCGGCAGGGCAGCGGGCGTGCCGTGACACCGCGCATGTCGAGCGCCATGGCGTGGTTGAAATACCATGGCGCCGGTAGCAGCACCGCCTCGCCAGGCGCGGCCAGCACCGTCGCCGCCATGGCGAAGGCCAGGTTGCAGCCGGCGGTGATGGCCACGTCCGCCGCGCCGACCGGGGCGGCGTAGCAACGCGTAATGTCGGCGGCCAGCGCCTCGCGCAGCCCGGCATCGCCCTCAATGGCACCATAGCCGGCCGACCACGCCTGCCCGGCCGCCTCTGCCAAGCGCGCGAGCAACTCGGGATGCGGCGGATAGCCCGGCACGGCCTGGGTCAGGTCGATCGGCGGCCCGGCCTCACCGGTGTAAGCGGCGGACCAGGTCCGGGCGAGCGGGATGGGCGGTTCGGCAGTCCGCCGCACACAGGCGGACAAGGAAGGAATTGTCATGTCGCAACCATGTCATTCCTCGGCCCGCCAGTCCACGGCTTGTGCGATCTGCTCTGCCGCGCGGCGAGGGGATGGGACCGCCGCCAGCTGAGCACAGGCGGCGGTCGGCCAGGGTTTTACCGCTGCTTGCTTTGTCCGGTTTCTGTACGAAACTGCAATTTTCACGGAATGGCGATTGATCCACGCTCTCTTGAGCCGGTATGTAGTGGGCAATTCTTCGCGAGGGGAGACCGATCGTGACGGTGCAAGTTGACAGACAGATAGCGGACACGCGCACTGATGCCGAGCTTGTTCAACCGGCGATCAGAATCATGCAACGGACGTTCACGGAATTTACTTTCGACGCGGCCCATGATTCGGCGCCGCACGGCAGTATGCACGGACACACCTTTCGGGTCGAAGTTGCCATGGTGGGCAGCCCGCACCCGAAGTATGGGTGGTCGCACAACCTGCTGGAAGTGCACAAGATTACCGACGAAGTTCGGTGCAAGCTCGACCACAAGCTGCTGAACGAAATCGAGGGCCTGCCGTACGCCAGCCTCGAGAATGTGGCGAAGTGGATCTGGGACTATCTCAAGCCTCGTCTGGACGGACTGAGCGAAGTGACCGTCCGGCGCGGCTTTACCGGCCAGATCGAGGGTTGCAGCTACAGCGAGCAGGTCTGACCATGTCGCGCCATGCCGGACTGACCCTCGCACGGGCCGGCACGGGCGGCGGCGTGCGAGGCTGTTGACGGGTCCGCGGCCCCGTGCGGCCATGGTCGCCCCCTCTCGCCCGACGGACCGTCCCCCATGCGTCAGCCCATGACGTCAAGCCGAACGAGGACCGCATGACCCAGACGCGCCGCAATTTTGGCTTGCTGCTGGCGGGGCTCGCCCTGCCCCTCGCCGCCAGGCCAGCGGCAGCCGAGGGGCTGGAAGCGCCGAAAGGCCCGGTAATCCTGACCGTGTCCGGGAAAATACGCATCTTCAATGTCGGCGAAACCGCGCAATTCGACCGTCCGATGCTCGAAGCGCTCGGCATGACGTCGTTCAAGACGAAAACGCCCTGGTACGACAACCCGGTCGTGTTCGAAGGCGTCCGGATGGACAAGTTGATGACGACGGTAGGGGCCATAGGCGACATGGTGACCGCGACCGCGCTGAATGACTATACCACCGAGCTTCCAGTGTCGGACTTCGCCCGCTACGGTACTCTCATGGCGCTGAAGCGCGACGGCGCTTACATGCCGGTGCGCGACAAGGGGCCGCTGTGGATCGTCTATCCCTATGACAGCGACCCCGCGCTGGGCCGGCCTCCCTTCACCAGTCGGTCCGCCTGGCAGGTGAGGCAGCTCGTCATCAAATGACCTGGAGCCCAATGGGCTGGCTGCAGCCCGGCCAACGCGAGCGCGACATGGGCCTGGACGGACCAGGACGCCTCAAACGCGTGTTCGTGGCCGTTACCATGCTGCTGGTCGCCGTCGCGGTCTACGCGTCCGTGCTGATCGTGCAGCAGCAGAACGCGCTGCGTGATGCCACCCGCTACAATGTGACCTGGATGGTGAGCCAGGCGGCGCTCGAGGTTGCCCGGCTGACCGCTGTCGTCGGCGCCTACGCCACGGGCAGTGGCGACGTCAACGCCGACGAGGTGCGCCTACGGCTGGACATCGTGTTCAACCAGGTCGGGCTGCTCGGTACCGGCGAGGTCGGCCGGTTCGTGCACAGCGACCCCGAACTGGCGAAACTTGCCGCCGAACTCCAACAGCGCGTCACCGAGGCCGAGCCACTGGTGGACGGGATCGATCAGCCCGGCGCGGTCGCGCGTCTGGTCACGCTGCTGCTGCCGTTGAATGTCAAGCTGCCCACGCTCGCCGCCCAGGCCTATGTGCGCAACAGCACCCTGGTCGGCGAGGATATGAACCGGCTGAACACCGTGCACTGGGTGCTCTCCGGCGTGTTGGGCGGGCTGATCGTTTGCAGTTTCGGCCTGATCGCCGTGCTGGCCTGGAACAACAAGCTGCTGCAGCGCGCCCATGCCGAGGTGCAGGACCTGGTGGTCGACCTGCGCCGCACCGGCGAGGAACTGGTCGCCGCTAAAGCCCGCGTGCAACGCGGCCTCGAGGAGTTGCAGGCGCGCACCGGCGATCTGGTGCGCGCCCACCGGATCGCCCGCCTCGGTGCCTGGCGCTGGGTACCCGGCGAGGCGGCCATCACCTGGTCGGAGGAACTCGCTCCGCTGTTCGGCGTTGGCGGCGCGGCGTTCGGCGGCGATGCCGGCGAGGGCGCCGGCAGCGTGCACCCGGATGATCGGGCCCGCGTGGCGGCCGACCTGGAGCGCGCCCTGGCCCGGTGCGAGCCGCTGGAACTGGAATTCCGCATCGCCGCGGCCGGTGCCCGCTGGCGGCATTGCTGGGCCGAGGGGCAGTGCGAATTCGACGGCCACGGCCAGCCGGTGGCGCTGGCCGGCATCTGCCAGGACATCACCGAGCGCAAGGAGGCGGAAGCCACGCTGGTCCGCAACGAGAAGCTCAACTCGATCGGCCAACTGACCGGCGGCATCGCGCACGACTTCAACAACCTGCTGACCGTCATCGCCATCAACCTGGAGATGGTCGAGGACGCGCTGCCGAAAGATGACCCGCTCAGGGAGTTTATGGCGCCGGCGCTGCAGGCGGTGGCCAGCGGTGCCGACCTGACTGGCCGGCTGCTGTCGTTCGCGCGCCGGGTGCCGCTGCGTCCCGAGAGTACCGACCTGAACGCCTTCCTGCTGCCGCTGCGCGACCTCGCCCGCCGCACCCTCGGCGAGCGCTACCCGATCGAGATGGATCTCGCCGCCGATCTCGGCCACGCCTCGGTGGACCAGGCGCAGCTGGAGGCGGCGTTGCTGAACCTCATCATCAACGCCCGCGATGCCATGCCGGGCGGCGGACGGCTGACGCTGCAGACCGCCGCCCTGCGCATCGACACGCCTGCCCCGGGCGACGATGCCGCGCCGGGCGACTACGTCATGGTCGCTGTCAATGACGTGGGCATGGGTGTGCCGCCGGAGATCCGCGACCGCGTGTTCGAGCCGTTCTTCACCACCAAGGCGATCGGCAAGGGCACCGGCCTCGGGCTGTCCATGGTGATCGGCTTCGCCAAGCAGTCTGGCGGTTTCGTTCGCCTGGAGAGCAAGCCGGGCGAGGGGACGTCAGTGCAGATATACTTTCCGCGCACGGGCACTGAGGGTGGTCAGGCCGCTGGGGTCGGAACGATGAGCGACTGGCTGCCCGGCCCTTGTCGCGTGCTGATCGTCGAGGACCGCCCCGACGTGCTGGCCGCGGTCTGCCGGATCAGCGATGAGATCGGTCTGCTGCCCACCCCCGCGCGCAATGCCGAGGAAGCGCTGACGGTACTGCGCAGCGGCGCGCGCTTCGATCTGCTGTTCACCGACATCGTGCTCGGCGGCGCAATGGACGGACTCGACCTTGCCGAGGAAGCCAAGCGCATGATGCCGGAACTGCACGTGCTGCTCACCACCGGCTATTCCGAGGCGGTGCTGAAGCCCGGTAAGCGCGTGGAGGGGGCGGTCGTGCTGGCCAAGCCCTATACCAAGGCCCAGTTTCTCGCCACGTTGCGCAAGTTGCTCGGCGAGAAGATCGAGGGGCGTTACGCCGGCGGCTGACCGGGCCGGTGCGGCCGGCGCATGGCCCGCGGGAATAATCTGGCCTCGCTCCATCGAAATTCTACTTGCACCGACCGGAATGGCGGTTCAGAACTTTATCAGGCTATTACCATACGTTGTTCGTTCGATCCCTGAACCCCTTGCCTTCCGTGGAGTCCGCCGTGAACTTCTCTCGCAGACACCTCCTAGCGTCCCTCGGCTTGGTTTTGCCGACCATGGCTGTCATCGCCACCGAGGCGAATGCCGCCACCACCACCCAGAAGAAGCATAAGTCGACGAAGCACAGCGCCTCCGCCCAGGCGCCGCACAAGTCGACGAGGCACAGCGCCGCCAAGTCTCACAAGGCCGCCACGCAGCCGTCCACCCAGGGCTGACGAAGTCGCGGTCTGCTCCGGCCCGTCGTCGCCGCCAGCCTAGGCGCGCGGCGACGACGGGCCTCATTGTCAGGACTCTGCCCTTCGCTACACCACCGGGCTGCTGCCGCCGTCGACGTTGATGGCGGTGCCGGTCACGTAGCCGGCGGCGTCGGAGGCCAGGAAGCAGGCCACGTTGGCGAATTCCTCCGCGGTGCCCATCCGCCCCAGCGGCACCGGCTT
>PLTJ01000158.1:0-2283 GCA_003164455.1 Acetobacteraceae bacterium | reverse complement strand
TTCACCAGGATGCCGTGCGGCGCGCCCTCGCCGGCCAGCACTTTCGTCAGCGCCATGCCGGCCGCCCGGCTGATCGTGGTGGGTGCGCTGCCCGCGCGTGGCGTCTTGGCGCCGATGTTCAGCACGTTGATCACCCGCCCCCAGCGACGCGCCTTCATCTGCGGCCACGCCAGCCGCGTCAGCCGGATCGCGGCGAACAGCTTGAGGTCCAGATCCTCCTGCCAGATCGCATCCGTGACCGATTCGAACGGCGCCGTGCGCGCGGTGCCGGCGTTGTTCACCACGATGTCGATGCGGCCCAACCGCGCCATCACGGCATCGAAAGCGCGCTGCACGTCGTCGGCTTTTGAGACATCGCAGGACACCGTCTCGACACGCCCGCGTGCGGTTG
This sequence comes from Acetobacteraceae bacterium, assembly GCA_003164455.1. Taxonomy (GTDB): domain Bacteria; phylum Pseudomonadota; class Alphaproteobacteria; order Acetobacterales; family Acetobacteraceae; genus Rhodovastum. The sequence continues at coordinate 1,892 of PLTJ01000158.1, read as the reverse complement.
CCGCGATCGCCGCCTGCGCCTGCGCCAACGCATCGGGCCGGCGCGCCAGGATGGCCACGTCCGCACCCGAGGCGGCAAAACGTGTCGCCATTGCCAGGCCCAGGCCCTTGCTGCCACCGGTGATCACCGCTGTGCGCCCATCCAACCGGATTTCCATCGTCCTGTTCTCCTTTTACCTGCCTCCAAGCTAGCCGAGGAAAGCCGCTGGTGCACGGGGGAAGGGTGCGTCATGCCGAGATGCGCGCGGTGCCCCATCTTGCGCCTGGCCCGGCTTCGTCCGACCATTCCACTGGGCGGCCCGATCTCACCCCGGGGGGTTCGATGGCCTTTTCCTTCGGCCTGCGCGACGCCGGCACGACGGTGCGGACGGAAGTCCTGGCCGGCCTCACCACCTGGCTCGCCATGGTTTACATCGTGGCGGTCAACCCCGGCATCCTCGCCACCACCGGCATGGATCATGGTGCATTGTTCGTCGCCACCTGCCTCGGTGCGGGCATCGCCTCCATCGCCATGGGGCTCTATGCCAACTATCCGCTGGCCCTGGCTCCCGGCATGGGGCTGAACGCCTACTTCGCCTTCGTCGTGGTCGGCAGCATGAAGATCCCCTGGCAGGTGGCGCTCGGGGCGGTGTTCCTTTCCGGCGTGCTCTTTCTGATCGTCTCGCTGCTGCGCGTGCGGGAATGGCTCATCAACACCATCCCGCTCTCGCTCAAGCTTGGCATCGGTGCCGGCATCGGCTTTTTTCTCGCTCTCATCGGCCTGGAGAACATGGGCATCGTGGTGGCCGACCCCGCCACCCTGGTCACGCTCGGCCACGTCGACACCGCCCACACGCTGCTGGGCTGTGCGGGCTTCGTCGTTATGGCGGCGCTGACTGCGCGCGGCATCTCCGCCGCGGTGCTGATCGGCATTCTCGCCGCCGCCGCCGGCATTCCGTTTGGCCTGACCACCTTCCACGGCATTGTCGCCATGCCGCCCTCGATCGCGCCCACCTTCCTGCAGATGGACATCGCCGGCGCGCTCGGCCTGGGCGTCGCCAGTATTGTGCTGACCTTCTTCCTGGTCGATGTGCTGGACAACGCCGGCACGCTGATCGCCACCACCCACCGTGCCGGCCTGATGCGCCCGGACGGTACGGTGCCGCGACTGCGACAGGCGCTGACCGCCGATTCCGGCGGCGCCATCCTTGGTTCGGTGCTCGGCACCTCTACCGTCACCAGCTACATCGAGAGCGCGGCGGGCATCCAGGCCGGCGGACGCACCGGCCTCACCGCCGTGGTCGTCGGCGTGCTGTTCCTCGCCACCTTGTTTTTCGCCCCGCTCGCCACCTCGATCCCCGGTTTCGCCACGGCCCCCGCCCTGGTGTTCGTGGCCTGCCTGATGGCGCGCGCCTTGCGCGACGTGAACTGGGAGGACACGACCGACTACCTGCCCGCAGTGGTCACTGCGATCGCCATGCCGCTGACCTTTTCCATCGCCGCCGGCATCGGCATCGGCTTCATCGTGTTTGCCATGGTGAAGACCCTCGCCGGCCGCCCTCGGGAAGTCGGCGGCGCGGTCTGGCTAATCGCCGCCGCCTCGGCGGCCAGGTTCATGATGCAGTAAGACCAATCCGAAAAGTCGACGAATTTCCAGAAGCCGCCGAAGCCTGGTGGATGCTGATCGAGCGTGTGGTGCTGACGCCGGACCCGACAGCACCGGACGGTCTGGCGGGGGAACTGTGCGGCGATCTGGCGGAGATCCTGGCGCTTGCTGCTGCGCCGGAGGCGGGGAGACGGCCCAGAACGAAGAACTCCCCGGAACGAATGTTCGCGGGGAGTTTTGGGAATCACCTATCGTTGGTTGCGGGGGCAGGATTTGAACCTGCGGCCTTCAGGTTATGAGCCTGACGA
>PLTJ01000060.1 GCA_003164455.1 Acetobacteraceae bacterium | reverse complement strand
GTCGCGGTATCGACCACGAACCCGGCCACCCCGACGGTGCCGAAGCGCAGGAATTGCGCCACCACGGGCAGTTTGGCGTGCAGGGCGCGCGGGGTGAAACGGGCCAGGATGGCTGCCATGGCATCCCGCTTACCGGCGCCGGAGCCGGATGGGAAGTCACCAACGCCATCGTCGGGCGGACGGGATCGCCGCATCAATGTACGGTGGACAGGTAGGCGATCAGATCGGCGCGCATCTGGGCGTCTTGCAGGCCGCCATAGGTCATGATCGTGTGGGGAATGACGGTGCCGGGGCTCGTGAGGTAACGGTCAAGTGTCGCCGCGTCCCAGGTAAGCCCGGAGCTCCTGGTCGCCGGCGAGTAATGATACGTCGGAAGATTCCCGGCGGGCCGGCCGACGACGCCGAACAAACTGGGGCCGACCATGTTCCTGCCTTCCGCCACGGCATGGCAAATGCCGCATTGGGACTTGAATATCGCGGCCCCGGCGGCCGCGTCCTGGGCGCTGGCGTGGCCACCGCCTAGCCACGCGATACCGGCGACGAAGATGGCAATCGGCAGGTGTCTCATGGTCATGCGTCCCTCGTTGTCCCGTCCGGCGCTTCAGCCGGGGCGGCCCGGCGCCGGCAGCGGGGGCAACCGGGCCAGCTTGAGCCCGATGGCCAGTGCCGCCAGCAGCAGGCAGGCGATCAGCCCGACCACCCCGGGCCAGCCGGCATGGCTCCAGAACAGTCCGCCGATGGTGCCGATGGTGGCCGAGCCGAGATAGTAGAAGAACAAATAGAGCGCCGCCGCCTGCGCCCTGGCCTGGCGCGCGCGCGCGCCGATCCAGCTGCTCGCCACCGAGTGCGCGCCGAAGAAACCGAAGGTCACCAGGGCGATGCCGGCGATCATCGGCGCCAGGTTATGCACGAGCGTCAGCAGGGCGCCGGTCAGCATCACCGCGATGGTGACCCAGAATACCCGGTGCCGCCCCAGCTTTCCCGCCAGCCCGCCGCACCAGGTCGAACTGGCGATGCCCACCAGGTAAACCGAGAACACGGTGCCGACGACCGACTGGCTCAGGTTGTACGGCGGGGCCAGCAGCCGATAGCCGATGTAGTTATAGACGGTCACGAAGCTGCCCATGATGAGGAAGCCCTCGGCGAACAGCCAGCGCAGGCCGACGTCGCGGAAATGCCCGGCAAACCCGCTGGCCAGCGTCCACGGCGACAGCGAGCGCGGCCGGAAGTGGCGCGAGGGCGGCAGGCTCCAGGCGAAGATGGCGGCCGAGACGAGCCCCAGCCCCCCGAGGGTGGCGACGGCGACGCGCCAGTTGGTCAGATCGGTGATCACCGCCGTCAGGATCCGCCCGGCCAAGCCGCCGAGGCCACTGCCGCTGACGTAAAGGCCCATGGCGAGGCTGATCGAACGCGGATGCATCTCCTCGCTGAGATAGGCCATGGCGATCGCCGGCAGGCCGCTCAGCGCGATCCCCTCCAGCGCGCGGGCCAGCAGCACCCCATGCCAGGCCGGCATCACCGCGGTCAGCACGTTGAGCAGCGCCGCGGCGACCATCGCCGCCACCATCATCGGCTTGCGCCCCCACGCCTCGGAAAGCGAGCCCGCCGCCAACAGCGACACCGCCAGCAGGACCGTCGTCACCGACAGGGCCATGCTGGCCTCCGCCGGCGCGACATGGAACTGCCGCGAGAACGCCGGCAGCAGCGGCTGCACGCAGTAGAGCAGCGCGAAGGTGGAGAAACCGGCACAAAGCATCGCCAGATTGGTGCGCCGGAACACCGGCGTGCCGGCCCGGATGGGGTCGGCCTCGCCGCCGGCAGCCGCCGCGCTCACGGCGTTGACCGCGTTGTCCTGCCTCTGGGCCACACGCGCATCCATCATATTCATCGGCTCACTGTAGCCTCTCCGGGCGCCCGCGCGCACCGCCGCCGCGAAACGCTGGCCCGACGCATGGCCGCCTTGCGCCTTTCCGCCGGCGCCGCTATGGCAGAACGACGAGCCGCGCGCCACCGCGGCTTTCCTTCTCCCCGGCGCTTGCGCCCCGGGGGGCAGGCGATACAAGATGGTGGCCTACCCCGCAGCCGGCACCGCTGCCGGGGAGGGGTAACATTCAAGGTGCAGGGAAACAGCCGGTCCCATGGTCAGAAGGGCGGAGGCTGCGGCATATTGCTGCGGCCACGCAACGACATGACAGAGGGATGCGCGCATGAAGCGTCGTGAACTGTTTAAGGCCGTTGCCGCTGCCGGTGTCCTGGCCGCGCCGAACCTGGCACGCGCACAGGGCAGCAAGGTGCTGCGTTTCGTGCCGCAGGCCAACCTGTCCAGCATGGATGCGGTGGCCGGCACGCAGTATGTCGTGCGCAATGCTGCGCTGCTGGTGTGGGACATGCTGTACGGCGTCAACGCACAGTTGGAGCCGCAGCCGCAGATGTGCGAGGGCCACGAGGTCGATGCCGACTTCAAGACCTGGACCTTCCGTCTGCGCCCCGGCCTGAAGTTTCACGACGGGGCGCCGGTGCTCAGCCGCGACTGCATCGCCAGCCTGAAACGCTGGATGGTGCGCGACACCATGGGCCAGTTGATCGCGGGCCGAATGGACGCGCTGGAGGCGATTGACGACCGCAGCTTCCGCTTCCGGCTGAACAAGCCGTTTCCCAAGCTGCTGTTCGCGCTCGGCAAGAACAACGCGCCGACGGCCTTGATGATGCCCGAGCGGATCGCCAGCACCGACCCGTTCCAGTTGATCAGCGAATACGTCGGCTCCGGGCCGATGAAGTTCAACAAGAGCGAATGGGTGCCCGGCGCCACCGCGGTGTTCGAGAAGTTCGCCGATTACCCGGTGCGCCCGGAGCCGGCGGATTGGCTCGCCGGCGGCAAGCGCATGCTGCTGGACCGTATCGAGTGGGTCATCATGGACCCCGCCACCGCCGGGGGAGCGTTGCAGAACGGCGAGGTGGATTGGTGGGAGACGCCGCTGCCCGACCTGGTGCCGCTGCTCAAGAGCAACGCCAACATTGCCGTCGACATCGCCGACCCGCTCGGCAATATCGGCAGTCTGCGCATGAACCATCTGCAACCGCCGTTCAACGACGTGCGGGCGCGCCGGGCGTTGCTGATGGGGCTGTCGCAACAGGATTACATGCAGGCCGTGGTCGGCGAGAACCCCGGCCTGTGGCGGCCGCTGCCCAGTTTCTTCACGCCTGGTACTCCGGTCTACAGCGAGGACGGCGGCGACATCCTGAAGGGACCGCGCAACTACGAGGCGGCCAAGAAGCTGCTCAGCGAAGCCGGGGTGCTCGGCGCCAAGGTCACCCTGCTGGTCGCCACCGACGTCCCGATCACGAAGGCGGAAGGCGAGGTGACCCAGGACCTGCTGACCAAGCTCGGCTTCGACGTGGACTATGTGGCGACGGACTGGGGCACGGTGGGCGCGCGGCGGGCGAAGAAGGATCCGCCAAGCCAGGGCGGCTGGAACATTTTCCACACCTGGCACGCCGGCTCCGATTGCGTGAACCCGGCGCCGTACACCGCGCTGGATTGCGGCGGCGACAAGGCGTGGTTCGGCTGGCCGAATTCGCCCAAGGTGGAGGCGTGCATCGCCGACTGGTACGCGGCCCCGGACCTGGCGGCGGAAAAGCAGGCCATCGCGGCGATCAACCGGGCTTCGTTCGAGGTCGTGACCTACGGGCCGACCGGTTTCTTCCAGATGTACCAGGCCTGGCGCAAAAACATTTCCGGCGTGGTGAAGGCGCCGTTCCCAGTCTTCTGGGGTGTGCAAAAGTCCTGATGGCGCCTAGACTTTCCCCGGTCGCGGTGCGGCCGGGGTAGCCCGGGTAACAAGGAAGACCGCCGGCATGTACGCCTACGCCGCACGACGAATCCTCTCCACCATTCCCGTCATGGCGGTGGTGGCGTTGTTTGTGTTCAGCCTGCTCTACATCGCCCCCGGCGATCCGGCGGCGATCATCGCCGGCGACCAGGCGACGCCGGCGGATGTCGATCGCATCCGCGCCTCGCTCGGTCTCGACCGACCGTTCATCGTCCGTTTCGGCGAGTGGGTGTGGCACATCCTGAACGGCGACCTCGGACAATCCATCTTCACCAACCTGCCGGTCTCCCACATGATCGCCCAGCGCATCGAGCCGACGCTGTCGCTGATGGTGCTGACGCTGATCCTGTCGATCGCCATCGCCGTGCCCGCCGGCGTGCTGGCGGCGTGGAAGCACGGTACCTGGATCGACCGGTTGGTGATGATCATGGCGGTGGCCGGGTTCTCGGTGCCGGTGTTCGTGGTCGGCTATCTGCTGGCCTATACCTTCGCGTTGCAACTCGATGTCTTGCCGGTGCAGGGCTACACGCCGATCGCCGACGGCATCGGGCCATGGCTGCGCCACCTGGTACTGCCGGCGGTCACGCTGGGCAGCGCCTTCATCGCGCTGATCGCGCGCATCACCCGCGCCACCATGCTGGAAGTGCTGAACCAGGACTATGTGCGCACGGCGAAGTCGAAAGGTGTCGACCAGCGCTCGATTCTGTTCGTCCATGCCCTGAAGAATGCCGCCGTGCCGATCGTCACCGTCATCGGCCTCGGGGTCGCCGGGCTGATCGGCGGCGCGGTGGTGACCGAGAGCGTGTTCGCCATTCCCGGCGTCGGCCGGCTGGTGGTGGACGCCATCCTCCGGCGCGACTACCCGGTCATCCAGGGCGTCGTGCTGTTGTTCAGCTTCGTCTACGTGCTCGTCAACCTGGGCGTGGACCTGCTTTATACCGTGTTCGATCCGAGGATCCGCTATTGAGCATCACCACAGGCCTTCCGTTCGCGCCCGCCGCCGCGCCCGAGCTGGCCGACGTGTTGCCGCCACGCAAGCGGCGCGGCCGGGTGGCCATGTTCGTCTATCGCCATCCCACCATCGCCGCCGGCGGCCTGTTGCTGACGATCATCGTGGCGATCGCCATTTTCGCCCCAATGCTCGGCACGATGGACCCGACCGCCCTGGCGCCAGCGCGCCGCACGCGGGCACCGAACGCGCAATACTGGTTCGGCACCGACATGCTGGGGCGCGACGTCTACTCGCGCGTGCTGTACGGCGCGCGGGTGTCGCTCATCGTCGGCTTCTCGGTTGCGTTCTGCTCCGCCATCGCCGGCATGTTCATTGGCCTGGTCTCGGGTTTTGTCCGCTGGATGGATGCCGTGGTGATGCGGATCATGGATGGCGTCATGTCGATCCCCTCGATCCTGCTGGCGATCGCGCTGATGGCGCTGACCCGCGGCTCGGTGCAGAACGTCGTCATCGCCATCACCGTCGCCGAGGTACCGCGGGTGAGCCGGTTGGTGCGCGGCGTGGTGCTGAGCCTGCGCGAGCAGCCCTATGTGGAGGCGGCGGTGGCCTCCGGCACGCGGGCGCCGAAGATCATTCTCAAGCACATTCTGCCCAACACGCTGGCGCCGCTCACGGTGCAGGCGACCTTCATCTGCGCCTCCGCCATGATCACCGAGGCCATCCTGAGCTTCATCGGTGCCGGCACGCCACCGATCATTCCATCGTGGGGCAACATCATGGCCGAGGGCCGGGCACTATGGCAGGTCAAGCCATACATCGTGTTTTTTCCTGCGGTTTTCCTGTCCGTCACGGTGCTGGCGGTGAATTTGCTGGGCGACGGGCTGCGCGACGCCCTCGATCCGCGGCTGGCGAAGAGGATCTGAGGGCCATGGCAACGCCCCTGTTGCGGGTCGAGAATTTGCAGACGCATTTCGGCACCCTGGAAGGCGTGGTCCGCGCGGTCGAGGGTCTTTCGTTCCACATCGATGCCGGCGAAACGGTGGCGGTGGTGGGCGAAAGCGGTTGCGGCAAATCGGTTACCTCGATGTCGATCCTGCGCCTGATCGCCGAGCCGCCCGGAAAGATCGCGGGGCGTATCCTGTTCGAGGGCCGCGACCTGCTGGAACTGTCCGAGCCCGAGATGCGCCGGATCCGGGGCAAGGACATCAGCATGATCTTCCAGGAGCCGATGACCAGCCTGAACCCGGTGTTCACGGTCGGCGACCAGATCACCGAGGCGATGCGCGCACACGACCGCAGTTCCTCCTCGGCGGCACTGAAGGCGAAGGCCATCGAGGCCCTCGGCCGCGTCCGTATCCCGGCGCCGGCGCGCCGCTTTGACGAGTACCCGCACCAGATGTCGGGCGGCATGCGCCAACGCGTGATGATCGCCATGGCGCTGGCCTGCGACCCCGATCTGCTGATCGCCGACGAACCCACCACGGCGCTGGACGTGACGGTGCAGGCGCAGATTCTCGACCTGCTGCGCGAGTTGCAGGTGCAAAGCGGCATGGCGATCATCCTGATCACCCATGACCTCGGCGTGGTGGCCGAAATGGCCAACGAGGTGGCGGTGATGTATGCCGGACGGGTGGTCGAGCGCGCCTCGGGGGCGGCGATCTTTGACGATCCGCAGCACCCCTACACGCTCGGCCTGCTCGGCAGCATTCCCAAGCTGGAGGAAACGCGCGAGCGCCTGCTGGCCATCGAGGGGGCGGTGCCGGCGCCGTTCGCCCTGCCCGCGGGCTGCCGATTCAACCCGCGCTGCGTGTTCGCGCTGCCGCGCTGCGCCGAGACCGACCCGGCGCTGCAAGAGATCTCGCCCGACCACTTCGCCGCCTGTATCCGCGCCCCGGTCGAACTGGCCGTTGCCGAGGAGGTTGGCGCATGACTCCCCTGCTTGAAGTCGAGAACCTCGCCAAGCACTACCCGGTCAGGCGCGGCTTGGTGCTGGCCAGGACGGTGGGCACGGTGCGCGCCGTCGATGGCATCTCGTTCAGCCTGCAACGGGGAGAAACGCTGGCGCTGGTGGGTGAATNNATGCAGATCGTCTTCCAGGACCCCTTCGCCAGCCTCAATCCGCGCATGACGGTGGGCGACATCCTGGAGGAGCCGCTGATCGTGCACGGTATCGGCGACCGCACCGCCCGCCGCGCGCGGGTCAACGAACTGCTCGGCTTGGTCGGGCTGGCGCCGTACCATGCGCAGCGCTACCCGCACGAATTCTCCGGCGGCCAGCGCCAGCGCATCGGCATCGCCCGCGCGCTCGCGGTCGAGCCGGCGCTGGTGGTGTGCGACGAGCCGGTGTCCGCGCTCGACGTGTCGATCCAGGCGCAGGTGATCAACTTGTTGAAGGATCTGCAGGGGCGGCTCGGGCTGTCCTATCTGTTCATCGCCCACGACCTGGCCGTGGTGAAGCACACCGCCGACCGCATCGCGGTGATGTACCTGGGCAAGATCGTCGAGGTGGCGACGAAGGAGACGCTGTTCGCCAATCCGCGCCACCCCTACACGCGCACGCTGCTGTCGGCCATTCCGCGCCCCGACCCGCGCCGCCGGGGAGGCCGGCAACTGCCGGGCGGGGACGTGCCGAGCCCGATGGACCCGCCACCGGGCTGCCACTTCAACACGCGCTGTCCCTTTGTGACCGACAGATGCAGGACCGATGCGCCTGGTCTGCGCGAGATCGAGGGCGGCCATCTGTCGGCTTGCCACTATGCCGAGACCCTGCCGCCGGCGTCGGCCTTCGACGAGGCGCACGAACCGGCGGCGGCGGCGCAGAAGCGCATGGCGCTGTACGCCGAACGCCGGGACCGGATCGCCGCCACCGCCGGGTAGTTATACGAGTTTTTCGAACATCGTTTGCAGTTCGGCCACCTGCAGCGGCTTTTCCAGCACGCCTGCGAGCTTCAGGCCAAGGACCTGCCCCAGCATGCGGGCCGTCTCAAGTACCCGGGCGTCGAAGCCGCTGATCAGAACCAGCGAGCCGGCATAGTGCTGCTCGGCGAGCAGCCGCAACTGTGTCACCCCGTCGGTGTTGCCAAGTTGCAGGTCCAGCACAATGAGCTGCGGCGGATCGCTGCGCAGTTGCTGCTCAAAGGCCTCGGCATCGGCCACCGCCGTCGCCTCCATCCCCGACATGGTGGCGACCCTGACCACAAGGCGGCCAATCGCGGCATCATCGTCAAATACCAGAACACGCATCGTCGCCCCCGATTTCTTCAATGCCCCGATGGCCCGGACCATTGCCGGCCTTGTCCAACACCATGCGTACGGCCTGCGCAAGGTCCCTGAGGCTGTACGGTTTGCCGAGCAGGCGGAATGGACTGTTCGCCATGCGCTGATCGGCGCCGTGTCCGCCCGGGAATCCGGATGTCAGCAGTACCCTCAGCCCCGGTCGCAGCCGCATGGCCTGGTAGGCCAGGTCCAGCCCGTCCATCGTCCCCGGCATCACGATGTCGGTGAACAACAGGTCCACCGCCTTTCCGCCCGACAGGATCGCCAGCGCCGGCAGTGCGCTGTCGGCTTCGCGTACCTTGTAGCCCAGCTCTGTCAGTTGCCGCTCCGCGGTGCGACGCAGGTGCGCGTTGTCCTCGACCACCAGAATGGTCTCATCGCCACCCACAACTTCGTCTGCGCCGGGCGTGTCGGCCTTGGTGGTCGCACCATCGTCGCTGCGCGGCAGATAGATGCGGAACGTGGTGCCCAGACCCGGCTCGCTGTAAACCGACAAGTGGCCGCCGGATTGCTTGACGAAGCCGAAAGCCATCGACAGGCCGAGACCGGTTCCCTGGCCGCATGCCTTGGTGGTGAAGAATGGATCGAAGATGCGGCCGACGATCTCGGGCTGAATGCCGGTTCCGGTGTCGCAGACCTCGATCAGGGCATAGTCTCCGGCATTCACGTCGGGATACTGCGCCGTATAGCTGGCATCGAGCGTGGTGTTGCGGGTGGCGATGATGAGTTGGCCGCCCTTCGGCATCGCGTCGCGGGCATTGGTCGCCAGGTTGACCAGGGCGGCTTCCAGTTGGGCCGCGTCCACTTTCACCGGCCACAGCGTGGCATCGAGGTCCAGTGCCAGCGTGATGTGCTCGCCGAGCGTGCGACCCAGTAGGCGGGAGACGTCGCGGGTCAGGGTGTTCACGTCGGTCTGCTCCGGCCGTAACGACTGGCGGCGGGCGAAAGCGAGCAGGCGCCGGATCAGGTCGGCGCAGCGGATCGCGCCGTCCCTCGCTTCCGCGCACAGTTCGGACGCCAACGCATTGGCGCCGACCGCCCGCTTCAGCAGATCGAGATTGCCGATGACGATGCCGAGCATGTTGTTGAAGTCGTGCGCCATGCCGCCGGTGAGCTGGCCGATCGCATCCATCTTCTGCGATTGCGCCAGCGCGCGTTCGATCTGCCGGCGCTCGGTGATGTCCTGAGTCGTTCCCGCGATATGCCGGATGACCCCATCGGCATCGACCACCGGGCGCCCTTCGCTGAGAATCACGCGCTCTTCACCGTTCGGGAGCGTGACCCTGATCTCGATCGGATCGCGTTTCCGGCCGGCCGACAGAGCCGCGAACCAGTCCGATCGCGGCTGGACGTCGGCGGCATGAATGCCGGATCCTATGTTCTCGCGGTTCGGCTTGAAGTCGAACGGGAGTCCGAGTATGCGATAGAGTTGCTTGGACCAGGTTAACTCGCCAGTGGCAATATCCAGCTCCCAACTGCCGATTTTGCCGATCTCCTGGGCCCGCTCGAGGCGGATCTCGCTGTCGCGCAACGCGCTCTGCGCCTGCTTGAGCGTGGTGATGTCGATCAGCAGGATGGCGATGCCGCCGTCGCGCATGCGCCGTTTGGTCACCAGCAACCATCGACCATCCGCCAGCGGCTGCTCGATCGATGACGGTACTTCCAGCTTCCGCTGCAGCCATGCGTCGCGCCACGCCTGATCGTGACTGATCGCTTCGGGATAGGCTCCGTTCGCCAGGCCCTGGCGCAGGACGTCCGAACGCGTATTGCCGAGAACCCACGGAATACTGGTCCGATACCGATACAGGCGGCGATAGCCTTCGTTGCACACCACTTGCCGGTCGTCGGCGTCGCAGATCACGAGGCCCTCGGCGACGCTGTCGATGGCGTCCTGCAACAGGGCTCCCGCGTGTTCGGCTTTTTCCTTGGCCTGCCGCAGATCCTGTTCGGCTTCAATTTGTGCCGTGATATCGCGCCCGATGCCGCGATAGCCGGTAAAGACGCCGTTCTGGTCATGCACCGGCACGCCACTGATGCTCACATGGCGCACTTGACCGTACTCGTCGATCTGATCGAAGCTGAAGTCACGAAACGGCTGATGGGCCAGCAAAGTCCGCCGGTGGTTCTCCCACCCTCCCGGGTCGTGGCTGGTATCGTTCAGCTCCCATCGCAGCTTGCCGATCGGCGACTCTTTATCCCTGGCTCTGTTCTGTGCCCTCTGCGTCTCGTCCAACGTGAGCGCGATAAAGCGCAGCTCCGCGTCCTGCTCCCAGAACCAGTCGGAAGCGAGTTCGGAGAAATCGCGGAACCGAGCCTCGTTTTCACGCAGCGTGGCCTCCGAGCGGGAAAGCGCGGCGTTCTGCTCCTTCTGCCGGCGCATCTGCCGCCCGAGCAAAGCAAAGATTGCCAATAAAACCACGGAAAAAGCGCCGCCGGCCATCATGATGAACACGGCCTGGTCATGCCAGGGTTTCAGTATGTTTTCTTCAGGGGCGGCGACGTCGAGCACCAGGGGATAGCGGGGCGCCGGGTTGACGGACATGATCGCGTGGACCGCGGTGGGATCGTCAGGCGCGTGATAAACGCCCCCACCGTGCGTAACCAGCTCGAACCACGACATGTTGAGCGGCTCCGCCTGATCGATGCCGCCGGCCGCGGGATAGCGCACGAGCACAGAAGAATCGCTGCGGCGCAGTGTCACGGTAAGGCGCCGTTGGTTATCGATTGCATTGTAGAAGTCGTACACACCATCGATATCGACCATCGTGAGGATGGCACCGAGAAAGGAGCCATCCGGTCCGCTGATCCGGCGGCCGATGAAGAATGCCTTTCCGCTCGTGCCGTATCGCGTTGACACCTCGCTGACGACCAGACCGCTATGGCGATAATCACGGAGTCGCTGGAAGTATTCGTCGTCCGCGATGTTGAGGGGCGCCGGAGAGGGTTGGGACGTATTAATCAGGGCGCCCTCGGCATCGAACAGGTCGATGCCATGGCCCTGCGGCGGGTTCATCATCCGCGCCACCAGGAGCCGGTTCATATCGCCGCCCTCCACGAGATGCCTGAACTCATCCGGAGTGCGGATTCCCAAATCCTGGATGTACGACTGCGTCTGTGTCAGTACGAGATCGATCGTCTGAACGTAGCGCGATGTCTGGTCGGCCAGGACGATGCCGAGGCCCCGCATGTCGGCGCTGGCGTGCGCAACGGCCTCGCGGCGCGAATTCTGGACAATGATGCCGGTATACAAGAGGCTCAGCAGCGCCAGGAGGAGGCCAATGATCCAAATGTGCTGGTCGAAGGCAGAGCGCCCCACGGACCGGATCGTGGCAGCGACACAACCGGCACATCGCCTTAACCTGTTGCGCACCATGGAGATCGACATACCTGGGCTGCCTTGCATCATCGGTAATGCGATTTTTCGAACCTCGAAAAGACGCCTCCCCGGGTGTAGACGACGTATCAGTTCGGAAAGTTTAACGTTGGGGCTGGCGAAGGATTTGGGGCGCTGGGAAGGGGTGCCCCTGCCAGCAATGCCGGAACATCGTTGCAGATCACGACGTCCGCAGCGCCGAAAGGCCCGCCAGACCGCCGCCCAAACTTTCCACCCGGACAGCTAATCACGAACCGATAATTATACAACAAAAATCGCATGTTAATAAGTGTGTAAGTGAAAACATCTGGGTCGCTCGTATTGCGGCGAGCGAAGACGCGCCCCGGCCTCGCTTCAGACGACTATCCTGTCGCTTGACGCAAGATCGCCGCCGGCGGCCGCGGGCGAAAGCATTCGTCAATGGAACTGTGGTCCTTTCGCCGTGTCCGCGGAGAATGCCCATGCCCACCGAGCTGCGCCATCTTCTCTTCCAGCCGGCCGAGGTCGTGCAGGCCGTCCAGGAATACCGCCGCCGCCTGGGCCAGGCGCTGCCGTCGGGCGCCATCGTGTCGTGCGGTCCGGAAAGCAAAGGCAGCGGCGAAATCATGAGCTTCCGCCTCACGATCGCACCCGATGCAGCGGCCGTCATGAAGCGCGGCGAGAGCAGGCAGCAGGAGACGATCATACCGGGCCCGGCCCTTGCCGCTGCCCTGATCCTCTACTGCCGTGACCACAAAATCCCGCTGGCGGCAAGCGCCAGCAAGTCGCTGCAGCTTTACGGCAACCAGGTCTGCCTGATCACGACCATCCATCCTGGGCGGGGACAGCAGCGATAAATCACGCCGCCCGCCGGCGCGACCAGGCGGCGTGCCAGATCACCGTCGCCACCGCGGTCAGCGGCCGGGCGATCAGGAAGCCCTGCGCCGCATCCACCCCGAGCCGCTCCATGCGCGCCCAGTCGGCGGCGGTCTTGATCCCCTCGGCGATCACCAGTAGGCCCGACCGCCGCGCCACCGCCGTCGCGCGCTCGACGAAGCGCAGCGCCACCGCGCTGTCCGCGCTCGCGTGCACCACGTCCTTGTCCAGTTTCATGGCGGTGAAGGGCAGGGCGAAGAGGTCCTCGTGGTCGCGCATGGCCGGCCCGACATCGTCGATCGCCAGCCCGTATCCGGCCTCGCGCAACCGGGTCAGCACGGGGCGCAGCAGATCCGGCTGGACGACCGGATGCGTCTCGGTGAGTTCCACCGTGATCCGCCCGGGACGGATGCCGGCCTCCTCGCGCCAGGTCTCCAGCCGGTCCGCCGTTCCGGGCAGCAGCAGAACATCCAGCGGCAGGTTCACGCCCAGCCGCACCCCCAACTCCGGCAAGGCGTCGCCGCTCCATTCGGCAAAGGCGCGGCGCACCACCACCCGGGCGAGGCGGGTCGCGAACCCGGCCGCCTCGATCCGCGGCACGAAACGATCCGGCGGCAGCGTTCCCAGCGCCGGATGCTCCAGCCGGGCCAGCACCTCCAGCCCTAATGGCGTGCCATCGGACAGGCGCACCACGGGCTGGTAGCGGGTTTGCAACCGACCCGCGCCGAGAGCCGCCAGCAGGTCGTCGAGCGGCAACTCCGCCTCGAGCCCGGTGGGCACCGCTTCGCTCTCGGCCAGGGCGTGGCCGAGCCAACCCGGACTGGCCCGGCGCACCAGGATGGCGCGGCCTCCGCCCGGCAAGCGCTGTGCCTCGGCGCCGCCCTCGCCTAACAGCACCGTGGCGATGCCCGACTCGGCCTCGCCGGTGGTCAGCCCGATCAGGTCGGGCAGCAAGCCGTCCGCCGCCGGCGGATGCAGGAGCAGGTGCGAGAACCGCTCGCCGCCGCACAGCAGCGCCACCGCATCGCGCGCATCACCCACCGACACCAGACGCGCCGTCGCTAGGCCCGCCGCTTCGTTGCGCACCGATTCGGTCCAGGCGGCGTCACTGCTGAGCAGCAGCAATGCCGGTCCGTTGTCCCCGTTGTTCGATCCGGTCATACATCTCCGCGCCCGGCGTGTTCGGCCGGGAGGCTTGCGTTGCTGTCCGCCGGGCGCCTGGGCGCGTGCCCCGGGTCCGACGCCGACAGGCTAGCGCTTCGGCTTCCCCGTGGTAAGTGTGCATGCGCAGGGAAGAGCGGCCAGCATGGGCATCCGCACCACCTTGCCACACCACGCCGGAGGCAACCCCCTGGCAACAAGGAGATATCCCATGGCCGGCATCCCGGCGAGCACCGCTACGGGGTCCAAGGTCGCGACGGTCCTGCGCGTGACCAGCGGCAATTTTCTCGAGATGTTCGACTTCTTCCTGTTCGGCTTCTACGCGACCAGCATCGCCCACGCGTTCTTCCCCGCCGGCAGCGAATTCGCCTCGCTGATGATGACCTTCATGACCTTCGGGGTCGGGTTCCTGATGCGCCCGCTCGGCGGCATCATCCTCGGCGCCTATATCGACCGGATCGGCCGGCGGCGCGGCCTGCTGGTGACGATCGGGATCATGGGCATCGGCACGGTGATGATCGCCTGCGTGCCGGGATACGCGACGATCGGCCTGCTGGCGCCCGCGCTGGTGGTTATCGGGCGGCTGCTGCAAGGGTTTTCGGCCGGCGTCGAACTGGGCGGCGTCTCGGTTTACCTCTCCGAGATGGCGACCCCGGGCAACAAAGGCTTCTACGTCGCCTGGCAATCGGGCAGCCAGCAGGTCTCCATCATGGCCGCCGCGGTGATCGGCTACGTGCTGAACGCCACCATGATGCCCGCCGAAGTGGCGGCCTGGGGCTGGCGCATACCGTTCTTCATCGGCTGCCTTATCGTGCCGACCGCGTTCTATCTCGGCCGCTCGCTGGAGGAGACGCAGGAGTTCGCGAAGCGCACGTATCGCCCGACGATGCGCCAGGCCTTCGCCACGGTGGCGCGGCATTGGCAGATCGTGGGACTGGGCATGCTGCTGGTGGTGACGACCACCATCTCGTTCTACGCGATCACCGTCTACACGCCGACCTTCGGCAGCAGCGTGCT
>PLTJ01000379.1 GCA_003164455.1 Acetobacteraceae bacterium | reverse complement strand
TACCGAACACCAATCCGGGTCACTCGGCAATGCCGCTGACGCCATTACATCGGTGGTTGTGAGGGCAGGAAACCATCGAGAGTTGACTCCCCCTTACAGCGCAGTGCGATGGCGAGTGGGCTCAGGACGGTCGGGTTGTGTCCCACCGTTCGAACCCACGCCTGTCGATCGCGTCGTTGGCGTCCTCATACCCGGCTAGAGCGTGATGACCGGAGGNNGCGATCAAACAAAGAGCTAGAGTGGGTCAGCGCGTCCTTCAGCGCTCATCCCGCTCTAGGCGGCCGAACACCGGCTGCTACAACAGGCCGGTCAACTGGTAGCGGAAGTTTTTCCGCGGCGGCACTCCGACAACACCACACCAGCAAGACCGGTGAGCCCGAGCGTCTCGTCCGGTGCCCGGTAGGCCAGCGATCCAGCGTCGGAGGTGATCCAGTTACCGTTGAATTCCAGCCTCGCCAGGGTGGCGCCCCTGACCACAAGGCGGCCTATGGCGGTATCACCGTCGAATACCAGCACACGCATGAGCGCACCCGATTCCATGACCGGCTCGATCGCCGTTATGACTGCTCCGTCTCTTCCGCGGGCCTCGCCTCAGCACCGCGGTCGTTGCATTGCGTCCTATTGTCGCCGCCGTCCAACACCCTGCGCACGGCCTGCGCGAGTTCTCCGAGGCTGTACGGCTTGTCGAGAAGGCGGATCGGACTGTCCGCCAGGCGCTGATCGGCGCCGTGTCCGCCCGGGAATCCGGAGGTGAGCAGTACCCGCAGGCCAGGCCGCAGCCGGCTCGCCTGGTTGGCCAGCTCCAGTCCGTCCATCGTCCCCGGCATCACGATGTCGGTGAACAGCAGGTCCACCTTCTCGCCGCCGGACAGGATCGCCAGCGCCGGCGCCGCGCTGTCCGATTCACGCACGGTGTAGCCCAGCTCCGTCAGTTGCCGCTCCGCGGTGCGGCGCAGTTGCGGGTTGTCCTCGACCACCAGAATAGTCTCATGGCCGCCCACGACCGCGCCTGGGTCGGGCCTGTCCGCCGTTGCGGTCTCGCCACCGCCGCTGCGCGGCAGATAGATCCGGAACGTGGTGCCCAGGCCAGGCTCGCTGTAAACGGTCAGATGACCGCCGGATTGCTTGACGAAGCCGAAAGCCATGGACAGGCCGAGACCGGTGCCATGGCCGGTTTCCTTGGTGGTGAAGAAGGGCTCGAAGATGCGGCCGACGATCTCGGGCGGGATGCCGGTTCCGGTGTCGCTGACCTCGATGACGGCATAATCTCCGGCGCTCACGTCGGGATGCTGCGCCGCATAGCCGGTGTCGAGCGTGGCGTTGCGGGAGGCGATGGTGAGTTGCCCGCCCTTCGGCATCGCGTCGCGGGCATTGGCCGCCAGGTTGATCAGGGCGGCCTCCAGTTGCGACGAGTCCACCTTCACCGGCCACAGCGCGGCATCGAGATCCAGTGTCAGCGTGACATGCTCGCCGAGCGTGCGGCCAAGCAGGCGGGAAAGGTCGCCGACCAAGGCGTTCACGTCGTTCTGCGCCGGCCGCAGCGACTGGCGGCGGGCGAAAGCGAGCAGCCGGCGGATCAGGTCGGCGCAGCGGACCGCCCCATCGCGCGCCTCCGCGCACAGTTCGGAGGCCAGCGCGTCAGCGCCGACCAGCGGTTTCAGCAGATCGAGGTTGCCGATGATGACGCCGAGAATGTTGTTGAAGTCGTGCGCCATGCCGCCGGTGAGCTGGCCGATCGCGTCCATCTTCTGCGACTGCGCCAGCGTGCGTTCGATCAGCCGGTGCTCGGTGACATCCTGTGACGTTCCCACGATGCGCCGGATGATCCCATCGGCATCGACTACCGGACGGCCTTCGGTGAGATGCACGCGCTCCTTGCCGTCCGGGCCGGTGATTCTGATGTCGACCGGGTCGCGTTTTCGCCCGGCCGCCAGATCCGCGATCCAGTCCAATTGCAGTTGGAGATCGGCGGCATGAATGCGGGATGGAGCGTTGGCGCGGGTTGGCTTGAAGTCGGGCGGAAATCCGTCCATGCGGCGGAGTTGCTTGGACCAGGTCAACGCGCCGCTGGCAATGTCCAGTTCCCAACTGCCGATCTTGGCGATCTCCTGGGCCCGTTCGAGGCGGGCCTCACTGTCGCGCAGGGCGCTCTGCGCCTGCTTGAGCGCGGTGATGTCGACCAGCACGACGGTGTGACCGCCATTCTGCATGCGCTTGGTGTTGATCAGCCGCCATGTGCCGTCCGACCCCGACCGCTCGAACGACGACGGAACTTCGAGCCCCTGCTGCAGCCATTCCTCGATCCACTCCGGATCGCGGCCGATCGTATCGGGATACATGCCGTTCGCCAGGACCCGGCGGCGGATCTCCTCGGAGGTGTGGCCGGGAGTCCAGGGGCTGCCGGTCTCGTAGTCGTGGACTTTGCGATAGGCCTCGTTGCAAAGAATCTGCCGTTTGTCGGCGTCGCAGATCACCACGCCCGCGGCCATGCTGTCCATCGCATCCTGCAACAGGGCTTCCGCGGCTTCGGCGTGGTCCTTGGCCCGCCGCAGTTCCCGCTCGCTTTCGACCTGCGCGGTGATGTCGCGCCCGATGCCGCGATAGCCGGTAAACGCGCCGGTCTGATCATGCACCGGCATGCCGCTGATGCTCCAATGGCGCACCTGGCCGCTCTTGCCGATCCGATCGAAGCGAAAGTCACGAAAGGACTGATGGGCCGCCAGGACCTTCTTATGGTCTTCCCAGAACTCCGGCGGGTGGGGATAGGAAGCGATGTTCCACCGCTGCAAGCCCACGGCCGTGTCAGAATCGCTGTCCGCCATCGGTGCGTTCGAGCTGATCGCCGTGAAGCGCAGGTCCGCGTCCTGCTCCCAGAACCAGTCGGAGGCGAGTTCGGAGAAATCCCGAAAGCGGGCTTCGCTTTCCTGCAATGCAACCACGGTGCGCATTAGCGCAGCGTTCTGCTGTGTCTCCATCTTCTGCGCATGCCGCAATTCGGCGTCGGCCTTCTGACGCTCTGCGATCTCGTGACGAAGGCGAGCGTTCGCCTCGTACAACTCCCGCGTTCGATCTGCGACACGCTGCTCAAGCGTGGCATTCGCCTCCAGCAGGGCGACCTCCGCTTCCTTCTCTAACTGCCTGATATGTCGTGCCTCGATTTCATGTTGCTCGATTTGTCGTCTTTCTTCTAACGCGCGCATCACTGCGGAGCCGAGGCGCTTAAGCCTGTCCTTCAAAAGATAGTCGGTGGCACCACGCCTGATGCACTCGGCAGCAGACTCATCATCGAGATGACCGGTCACGACAATTAAGGGAGTTGTCAAATGTCGCTCGTCCCGAAGGCGCAGCGCTTCCAGCGCATTCAGGTCGGGAAGGTTATAGTCGGCCAAGATAATATCGAACGCTGTATCGAGTGCCGTCAGATATTCGTCCTTGGTATCTGCTCAACCCCAGGGGTT
>PLTJ01000168.1:1906-10167 GCA_003164455.1 Acetobacteraceae bacterium | reverse complement strand
TGCGGGTTGGCCGCCACCACGTCGCCGCTGGTCCGCGGGTCGCCGCCGGCGGCGTCGGTGGCATAGCCGCCGGCCTCGCGCACGATCAGCAGCCCGGCCGTGACGTCCCAGGGTTTGACGCCGAACTCCCAGTAGCCGTCGTAGCGCCCGGCCGCGGTCCAGGCCAGGTCGAGGGCCGCGGCGCCGAACCGGCGGATGCCGGCGACCTGCGGCATCAGCACGCCGAGCGTGCGGGCGAAGGCCATGCGGTTGCGCGGCGCGACGGCGGCGAAGGGGATGCCGGTGGCGAAGATGGCCTCCTTGAGGTCGCGGCGGGCGGAAACCCGCAGCCGCCGTTCGTTGAGGAAGGCACCGGCGCCCTTTTCGGCCCAGAACATCTCGTCGACCGCGGGGGCATAGACCACGCCGGCGACGACCTCGCTGGAACCATCGGGCAGGCGGTGTTCCAGCCCGATGGAAATCGCCCAGTGCGGGATGCCGTGCAGGAAGTTGGAGGTGCCGTCGAGCGGATCGACCACCCAGCGCCAGGCCCAGTTGTCGGCTCCGAAGGCGCCGGATTCCTCGAGCAGGAAGGCGTAGCCGGGTCGGGCCTTGTTGAGGTCGTCGCGCAGGATCTGTTCGGCGCGCATATCCGCCTGGCTGACGAAGTCGCCGGGGCCCTTCACGCTGACCTGCAACTGTTCGACCTCGTTGAAGTCGCGCAGCAGACGCTTGGCGGCGCGCTGGGCCGCGTTCTGCATCACGGTCATGTGGGGGGACAGGCGTACCGGCATGGCGGCTCAGCCCTTGGACCGCTCCACGTAGCTGGCGTCCTCGGTGCGCACGACGATCTTCTCGCCGGTCTCGATGAACGGCGGGACGGAGGTTTTCACCCCGTTGGACAGGCGGGCGGGCTTGTAGGACGAGGCGGCGGTCTGCCCGCGCACCACCGGGTCGGCCTCGACCACCTCCAGCACGACGGTCTGGGGCAGGTGGATGCCGACCGGATCGCCCTCGACCAGATCGACGGTGACCGTCATGTTGTCCTGGAGGAAGGCAGTGGCGTCGCCGAGCAGGTCGGTCGGGATGTGCGCCTCCTCGTAGCTCTCGGGGTCCATGAGCACGAGGTTGGGGCCGTCGGTGTAGGAGTAGGTGTATACCTTTTCCTCGGTGATCAGCCGTTCGACGGTATCGGCGGTGCGCCAGCGTTCGTTGGTTTTGTTGCCCGACTTGAGGTCGCGCATTTCCACCTGGATGAAGGCGCCGCCTTTGCCGGGGGTGATGATCTGCTGCTTCAGTATGGTCCAGCGGCGACCGTCGTGCTCGATCACCTGGCCGGCGCGGATCAGGTTCGCCTGCTGTTTCATCGGAAGGATCTCTCAGGAAAGTCGGGTCTTCAGGGGAAGGGTGAGGGGCGGCTTCTAGTCCTCGCCGGGGGCGGGGGCAAGCCGGACGCGCCGACCGGGGCGAAAACCGATGGCGGCGGACCGGTTCATTGCGGGGGCGAGCGAGAAGGCGACGCTGCTTTGCGGCACGGCGGCCCGGAGATGTTCAGCCAGCCTCACATATCGAACGCTTCGCGGAGCGCGCGGGCGAGTTCGTCCCGGCGATAGGGCTTGCTCAGCAGCTGTCGCGTGGGCGCCGGCGCGGTGGCAGTTCCACTGCCGTAGGTCACTGGGAAACCTGACGTGAGCACGATCTTGATGTCAGGCGAGAGTTCGGCGGCCTCCCGCGCCAGGGCGTAGCCGTCGCGNNACGACATCGGTGAACAGAAGGTCCACCTTCTTGCACTTTATCACCTCGAGCGCTTCCGTCACGTTGGTCGCTTCCAACACCCGGTAGCCCAGTTCGGTGAGTTGGCGCACCACGACGCGGCGCAGCGCCGCATTGTCCTCCACCGCCAGCACGGTTTCGCCGCCGGCTGGCGTCAATTCGCTATTTCGCGGCGGCTCTTCTTCGACCACGTTTTCGTGTGTGCGCGGCAGATACAGGCGGAAGACGCTGCCGATGCCGAGCTCGCTATAGACGCTGACGTGGCCGCCCGACTGCTTCATGAAGCCGAACACCATGCTGAGACCGAGCCCGGTACCTACGCCCGCCTTTTTGGTCGTATAGAAGGGATCGAAAATCCGCGCCATCACGTCTTGCGTCATGCCGGTCCCGGTGTCGGTCAGCACGGTCACGACATAGTCGCCCGCGGCGACATCGGGATGGAGTGCGACGTAGTCGTCGTCGAGGCGGCTGTTGGCGGTGGCTATGGTCAGGCGGCCGCCGTTGGGCATGGCGTCGCGCGCATTGGTCGCGAGATTGGTGATGACCGCCTCGAACTGCGTCGCATCGACGACGACCGGCCAGACCGAGCTGGCGAGGTCGAGCGCGATCGTGATNNCGCTGGGGCGCCAGGGGCTGGCGCCGCGCGAAGGCCAGCAACCGCCGCGTCAATTCGGCGCCGCGCAACGCCGCCGCGAGCGATTCGTCGGCCAGCACGAGATGCTCGCTCCTGGGCGGCAACAGCGGGCGCAGCAGATCGAGATTGCCGATGACGACGCCGAGCATGTTGTTGAAGTCGTGCGCCATGCCGCCGGTGAGATTGCCGATCGCCTCCATCTTCTGGGATTGGCGCAGTTGTTCGTCGTAGGTGTGCCGTGCCGTCATATCGCGGATCGCCGCGGTCACCAGCATTCCGTCGCCGCTGTCCAAGGGGCTCAGCATGAGTTCCATCGGGAACTCGCTGCCATCCTTGCGCCGGCCGGTGAGCTCGATCCCCATGTCGATCTGCTGCGCCAGCGCCTCGGCCGCGGATCGGGTGGCGTCGGCGATCAGCCGTTCCGCGAAGCCCTCGGGAACGATGGTCGTCACTTTCCGCCCGAGGAGTTCATCGCGGCGGTAGCCGAACTGTCTCTCGGCCTGCGCGTTCAGAAGGACGATGTCGCCGTCCTGGTTGACCACAACCATCGCATCCGGAGCGGCCTCCAGCAGCCCGCGATACCGGGCCTCCATCTGCACCAGATGCTTTTCTGCCTCCTTGCGCACGCTGATGTCGCGGATCGCCGCGGTCACCAGCATTCCGTCGGCGCTGTCCAGGGGGCTCAGCATGAGTTCGATCGGGAATTCGCTGCCATCCTTGCGCCGGCCGATGAGCTCAAGCCCCATGCCGATCTGCTGCGCCAGCGCCTCGGCCGCGGATCGGGCGCCATCGGCGATCAGCCGTTCCGCGAAGCCGTCGGGAACGATGGTCGTCACTTTCCGCCCGAGGAGTTCATCGCGGCGGTAGCCGAACTGTCTCTCGGCTTGCGCGTTCAGAAGGACGATGTCGCCGTCCTGGTTGACCACGATCATCGCATCCGGAGCGGCCTCGAGTAGCCCGCGATACCGGGCCTCCATCTGCACCAGATGCTTTTCTGCCTCCTTGTGCACGCTGATGTCGCGGATCGCCGCGGTCACCAGGGCTCCTTCGGCGCTGTCCAAGGGGCTCAGCATGAGTTCGATCGGGAACTCGCTGCCATCCTTGTGCCGCCCGGTGAGCTCAAGCCCCATGCCGATCCGCTGCGCCAGCACCTCGGCCGCGGATCGGGTGCCGTCGGCGATCAGCCATTCCGCGAAGCCCTCGGGAACGATGTTCGTCACTTTCTGTCCGAGGAGTTCATCGCGGCGGTATCCGAACTGTCTCTCCGCCTGCCCGTTCAGAAGGATGACGTCGCCGTCCTGGTTCACCACAACCATCGCATCCGGAGCGGCCTCCAGCAGCCGGGCGATGATGGAATATGTTCTCATATTGGTGATAGCAGCCCTATGTCACACTTATCGTATTCACAATACGACTCGACGAGACCGTTGGAAGGACTCGGAATCTACTCAAATCTGCCCGCGGCAACTCTGGGGCGCGCTATTAGCGCCGCGTCGACGACGGGCCGCGCCGGATCAGAGGCTCAGGCTGTAAACCCGGGCCGCCGTGCCGTAAAACAATGCCGCCTTCTCCGTCGCCGACGCCCCCGCCGCGATCCGCTTGAACGCGTTCCACAGCACCGGATAGCTGCACATTCCCTTGTCGACCGGGAAGTTGCTCTCGAACATGCAGCGCTCCGCGCCGAACAGGTCGATGCCGGTGACGAACCACCGCTTCCAGTCCGCGGCCATTTCGGCCGACGTCGGCGGCAACGCGTTCCTGTCGTAGTCGAAGCCGTTCACCGACATCGCCAGGCCGCCGAGCTTCACATGCACGTTCGGACACGCCGCGAGGTTCTTCATGTCCGCGCGCCACTCGGCGAACACCGCGTCGCGCTGCGTCCGGTACGGACCGCAGCCCAGCGGCCCGCCAAGATGGTTGATCACCATTGCCGTTCCCGGCGCGGCGCGCGCCACCGTCAGCAGGTCCTTCAGTTGCGTGTGATACAGCCAGCAATCGTAGGTCAGTCCGCGCTGGCCAAGGCGTTTTACACCGCGAACGAAATCCGGGTCGCGCAGCAGGCCGGGCGGCGGCACCACCGAGGTATTCGGCACGATCAACGGGTGCCACGCGGCGGTGTGGCGGACGCCACGGAAATGGACGCCGCCGGCCGCGATGTGCGCGTCCAGCACCGCGTCGAGTTCCGCGCTGCACAGGTTGGCAAAGCCCACCATGCCCGCGCAGGCCCGGGTTTTGCCGTAAATGCCGGTCGCCGCCAGCACCGCGACGGCATTCACCACCTCGGTTTCACCGACCGGGCGAAAATCCACCGGCCCATCCTTGCGGTGCATCCAGCCGCATTGCATGAACACGGTCGCGACGATGTTGTGGCCGCTGCTCACGTCGGCGGTCAATTGCTCCAGCAGATAATCGCCCGACGCACGGCCGTGCCACAGATGATGGTGTGCATCGATGATCGGCAGATCGGGTTCGATGATATCCTCGCGCACCTGGGCGAGCCAGGCGGGGCGCACCAGCAGATGAGGATAGGCCAGCCTCTCGGCCGCGACGTCGTTCATTGCCGTTTCCTCTGCACCCAGGATTGCCCGGATGGGCATCGTCCACAGGCTTCGGGATAGTGCATTTTGGACGGATGTCCAATGATCGCGGGCGCCCGGGACCGCGGACACGGCATCCCCCGACCGGCCGTCATAGCGCGTGCGATTTGCCCCACGGGTCGCGCACCGCTTCGTCGTCCAGATACTCCGGCCCGATCGGCACTTTGCCGTGTCCGCCCGGGATGTCGAGCACATAGGTCGGCCAGGCCAGCCCGGTGACGCGTCCGCGCAGCGCGGCGACCAGCCGGCGGCCCTCGGCGATCGGCACGGAAAACCGCGACGTTCCCGGGGCGGGGTCGAGTTGGTGCAGATAGTAAGGCTTCACCCGCGAGGCCAGCATCGCCCGGAACAGCGCCTCCAGGGCGTCGGCGCTGTCGTTCACCCCGCGCAGCAGCACGGACTGCCCCAGCACCGGTATCCCGCGCGCCTGCACGCGGCGCAGGGCGGCCCGGGCATCGGGAGAAAACTCGCGCGCGTGGTTGGCGTGCACCACCAGCCAGAGCGGCTTTTCCGTGTCCAGTGCCGCCGCCAGCACGTCGCTCATCCGCGCCGGATCGGCCACCGGCACGCGGGTGTGGATGCGCAACAGCTCGACATGCGGGATGGCGGCGAGCGCGGAGAGCAGAAAAACCAGCCGGTGCGGCGCCAGCAGCAAAGGATCGCCGCCAGACAGTATGACCTCGCGGATCGTCGGATGCGCGCGCAGCCAGCCCAGCGCGGTGTTCAGTTCGGCCGTGGTGAGCACCCCGCCGCCGGGGCCGACGTGCTCGCGGCGAAAGCAGAACCGGCAATACACCGGGCACACCAGCAGCGGCTTCAGCAGCGCCCGGTCCGGGTAGCGGTGCACGATGCCCTTCACCGGCGACAGCGCGTCGTCGCCGATCGGGTCGGTGCGCTCGTGCGGCGCGGTGACGAGTTCCGCCGCGTTGGGGATGAACTGCAACCCGATCGGATCGTCGGGGTGTTCGATCAGCGCCTGCATCGCCGGCGTGATCGCCACCGCATAGCGCGCCTCCACGGCCGCCGCCGCGTCGCGGTCGGCGACCAGCCCCGCCGCGAACAGGGCATCGGCGTTGCGTAACGTGCGGGGAGGGGGGGTGCCGTTCGGCATGGTCCTGGCTGTAATGTGCCTCCCCTTATGCCGCAACCGTCCTGGCACCCCGAGAGCCTTGCCGCACGTCTGCCCTTCCTGCGCCGCAGGGCCGGGCTGGCCGCCGCCGTGCGCGCCTTCTTCGACGCCCGCGGCTACCTGGAGGTGGAAACCCCCTACGCCGTGACGGCGCCGGGCGAGGAGGTCCACCTGTCCGCCTTCGCCACCGAGCGCATCGCCCCGGACGGCGAACGGACCAAACTGTGGCTGCACACCAGCCCGGAATTCGCCATGAAGAAGCTGCTGGTGGGCGGGGCCGGCCGCATTTTCCAGCTCGCCCGGGTGTGGCGCAACGGCGAGGGCAGCGACCTGCACGCCGCCGAGTTCACCATGCTCGAGTGGTACCGCCCCGGCGCCACGCTGGACGACCTGATCGCGGAAACCCACGCCCTGCTGCGCGCCGTGCTGCCGCCGCGGGTCGCCTGCCGGGGCGTGACCACCGATCTCGGCACGGTCGAGCGCCTCACCATGGCGGCGGCCTTTTCGCGCGACACCGGTGCCGACCTGCTGGCCACCGCCGGGGACGCTCTGGCGCTGGCGGCGGCGGCCGGCGCCGCGCTGCGCCCCGACGAGACCTGGGAGGACCTGTTCTTCCGCCTGCTGCTGGAGCGCATCGAGCCGCGCATCGGCCGCGACCGGCCCACCTTCCTCACCCACTGGCCCGCCGCCCAGGCCGCCCTGGCCCGGCGCGACCCGGCCGACCCGCGCGTCGCCGAGCGGTTCGAGCTGTGGGTCTGCGGCATGGAACTGGCCAACGCCTTCGTCGAACTGACCGACGCCGGCGAGCAGCGCGCGCGTTTCCTCGCCGACCGCGCCCGCCGGGCGGCGCTGTATGGTGACACCGGCTGGGAGATGGACGAGGCGTTCCTGGCCGCGCTGGCCCACGGCATGCCGCCGGCGGCGGGGATCGCGCTCGGCTTCGACCGGCTGGCCATGATCGCCGCCGGCGCGCCGCGCATCGGCGACGTCACCTGGCTGCCCTGACGGGGTTCGCCGGACGCGCTACCGCCCGCGGAACACCGGTTTGCGCTTCTCCATGAAGGCGCGGCGGCCTTCGACGTAGTCCTCGCTGTCGAAGGCCTCCGCGCCGGAGGAAAGCAACGCCAGAGGCCTCGCGGTCCCTCGCTCTCCCTGCCGTTACGGCAACGGCCGCAACGGCAATTCTCCGCCTGGAACCTGCACCCGATCGACATTCAGGACCATCGAGACCAGCGTGTAGTAGCCGACCGCGCCGATCAGATCGACCACGCCCGCCTCGCCGAACCGCTCCCGCACCGCCGCGAACTCGGCGTCCGGCACCGCGCCGGTGTGCAGCAACGCGCGGACGAAGTCGTGCACCGCGGCCACTTCCGCGCTCATGCCTTCGGGCCGCCGTCCCTCGGCGATGGCCGCGGCGACGGCCGGCGGCAGGCCGGCTTCCAGGGCCAGCCCGTGGTGGACATGCCACTCGAACTGCGCGGTCCAGTGCCGCGCCGTCAGCAGGATCGCCAGTTCGTTCAGCGCCCGTGGCAGCGAGGAACGGAAGCGGATGTGTGCCCCCAGCTTTTGTGCCGTATCGAACAGGCCGGGGCTGCGCAGCAGGGCCTTGAACGGCCCGCGCATGCCGGCGCGCGGTCCGGCCAGGATGGCGTCGCGCACCTGGCGCTGCTCATCGCTCAGCGACGCGTCGTCCAACTCCGAAAACCGTTCCGGCTCCATGCCCGCTCCCTCGGTCCGGCCGATCGTCCCAGCGGAACGCGCCAGGCCGCGTAACAGCGCCTCTCAATGGTAGCCGAAATAATGCGGCAGCGTCAGCGAGATCGCCGGCACATAGGCGATGACGAGAGCGCAGACGAACATCACCCCCAGATATTTGAGAGCGGGTTTGGTCGCGTCCTCGAGNNCCGAGTTGCACCCCCACCGGCATCAGCAGCGGGCCAAAGATGATGAGCGCAGCCGCACCTTCCAGCATCGCCCCCATGACGATGAGCACCAGCAGCGATATCAGCAGGAAAGCCCAGGTGCCGACGCTGTGCCCCAACCCCACCATCAACAGGCCGAGATGGTAGGGAATCCGCTCGATCGTCAGAACGAAGGCGAAGGCCTGCGACATCGCGATGATGAACATCACCATGCCGGCCCGCGCGGC
>PLTJ01000168.1:1090-1870 GCA_003164455.1 Acetobacteraceae bacterium | reverse complement strand
CGGAAGCCGACGAAGATGATCGCGATCATGCCGAAGGTCGCGCCGGCGCTGCTCCAAAGTTGCAGGGTGCTGGTCCCCGGCTTCAGTTCGCGCACCGCTTTGACCTGTTGGCGGGGGGCCTGCAGGATCACGAAGGCGATCAGCGTCAGGGCCATGAAGACGGCCGGCAGAAGGCCGGCGACGAACAGGCCGCCGATGGAAACGTTCGCCACGTAGCCGACGATGATGAGGTTGACGCAGGGCGGGATCATTTCCGCCATCACCGCCGAGGCGGCCAGCAAGGCAACGGCATCGGCCGGCGATTGCTTGTTGCGCCGCGCCGCCGGGACGAGCACCGCCCCGATCGCCGCGACGTCGGCCAGTTTGGACCCGGATACGCCGGAAAAAATCACCATGCTGAGGACGATGACGACATTCAAGCCGCCGCGCACGCCGATGATCAGATGCTGCAACAGATTGACCAGGCGGACGGACATGCCGTTGGCGTCCATCACGAAGCCGGTGAGCATGAAGAACGGCACCGCCAGAAGGACGAAATTGTTGCTGCCGTTCGCGCCCTGCTGGGCGAAGGCCTCGAGCGGAATGGTGCCGGAACAGGTCATGAAGACGATCGCCGCGAAGGCGAGGACATAACCGATCGGCACGCCGAGCACCAAGGTGACGAGAAACGCCACCGCCATCACCGTCAGCGGCCCCGGGGTAAGGCCGGGGAGCCAGGTGTCCGATGCCCACCAGACCAGGCAGATCGCCGCCATCGGAATCGCCGCCTCGACGATCGCC
>PLTJ01000168.1:485-1055 GCA_003164455.1 Acetobacteraceae bacterium | reverse complement strand
GTGGTGACGATGCCGACAAAGGCGTCGGCAACCGTGAGCACGCGCGGCGACAGGCGTTCGCGGAAGAACTCGATGCCGATGCTGTTGCCGTGCGCCAGGGCGGTTGCCCCGCCAAAAAAGGCGAGCGCGACCAGCAAGGCCTGCGCCACCTCGGAGGCCCACGGGTACTGCACGTGGAAGACGTAGCGGCAGATCACCGAATAGCAGACGACGCAGATGTTGACGCCCAGGATCAGGCCGGCGCAGCCGTCGGCGAGCTTCAACATGGGGCGGGCCAGGCGGCCGATACCATGGGCTGGCGCGGTCATCGCGCCAGCCCCGGCGGAGGGCATCACCATCGCTGCGACGGCCTCAGGCGCGGTACTTGATGGTTTGTTCGATCAGCGGTTTCGCGGCCGGGTTCTTGTCCCCGTAGGCATCCCACAGCGGATGGCAACGCACCTCGAACAGGGAGCGATCGCAGGTGGTCACCTGGACCCCCTCGGTCTTCTGCAATTCCTCGAGCGCGTGGGCTTCGGCGGTCAGGGAGAACGCACGCTCATGGACGACCGCGGCCTTGCCGGCGGCAAG
>PLTJ01000168.1:0-344 GCA_003164455.1 Acetobacteraceae bacterium | reverse complement strand
GGAGTCTTGACCAGTTTCTTGGTCAGCATGTTGCGCGCGCCGAAGCTGTGCGCCCAGCCGAGCACCGTGACCTGGGACTTCGCGGCCATCGTGGCCTCGAGCGTCTTGCCGACCGTGCCGTCGAGAGTCCGGTCGAAGTGACCGAAGTCCTGGAACATGTAGCCGAGATCGAAGATGCCGATCTCCGGCACGATCGTTGCCCAGATCGCAGTCCCCGTCATCATGATGTCGACAGTGCCGAACTTGAGCTGCGGGATATAGTCGGCATCGCCGCCAAGCTGGCTGTCGGGGAAAATTTCGATGACGATCTGGTCGCCGCAGTTCTTTTTCAGTTCCTCGGTGAA
>PLTJ01000416.1 GCA_003164455.1 Acetobacteraceae bacterium | reverse complement strand
CATCGAGATCGTGCGCAAGGCGTCGGTGACTCCGATGCGCCAGATCGCCGAGAACGCTGGCGAGGACGGCGCGGTCATCTCCGGCAAGGTGCTCGACCGCGATGACTACAACTGGGGCTTCGACGCGCAGAGCGGCGAGTTCAAGGACCTGGTGAAGGCCGGCATCATCGACCCGACCAAGGTCGTGCGGGTGGCACTGCAGCACGCGGCTTCGGTTTCCGGCCTGCTGGTGACCACCGAGGCGATGATCGCCGAGCGGCCAGAGAAGAAGGCCCCGGTCGGCGGTGCGCCGGGCGGCGGCATGGGCGGCATGGGCGGCATGGGCGATATGGACTTCTAAGTCCGATCTGCCGCTGAGACTGACGGGGGGCGGAGCCGGGCGACCGGCTCCGCCCGCTTTCGTTTGAGCCTCACGGTTCCGGAAACCCCGACCTGCGTCCTTCACTTTTGTCCTGACCAGGACCAGGCTTTAAATGGTACCAACCATAGTTTTGGCACCACGGCGGTAATTGACTCCGCTGCCTTTTTCGGGTCATGTTGCTTACGCAATCGCTTTTTGGCTAGGCTTGCGGCGCTTCCGACCCATCGGGTGCCTTCAAGACGTCCAAAAGGCCCGGTTGTCCGCGCCGCGCGCTGTTGCGCGGCGCTTGCAGCGGAGTACGACGCAGCTATGGCTATCGGCACTGTCAAGTGGTTTAACACCACCAAGGGCTTCGGCTTTATCATGCCTCAAGACGGCGGCAAGGACGTGTTCGTGCATATCACGGCGGTCCAGGCAGCCGGCCTTCGCGGCCTCAACGAGGGCCAGAAGGTGAGTTACGACGTCGCCATGGAGCGCGGCAAGGCCGCGGCGACCAACCTCAAGATCGCCTGATTTCCCGGCGGGTCCGAGACGGGGAGGGAGCCGCCGAGGTGGATCCCGATACGTTTGGACGCGCTTGGTAGTTTCGCCGGCGAGGCAGTGCGTTTCCATGCGCATTGCTGGGGTGGTCTGCATGGGTGTCTGCGCCAGTACCTGACGCGACGTTTTTTGTGCCTGCAATCGCCAGGCCTGGCCATGGTCCTTCTAGATCTGCTGATGCCGTGCCCGCGCGCCGCGCTCGATCGCGGCAGTAATGAGCGGGTCCAGATGCAGCTCCTGGCGGATGAACTCCAGCATGCGCAGGCAGTCCTGCTGCGCCATCCGGTCCGCCGCCGCGACCTCACAGGCCAGCGCGTAGGCGGTCTCACGCAGCCGCGGCTCGAGTGCCGCGCGGATCATCTTTGCCGCATGCGTCAGCCCGTCCTCCTCGTCCAGCAACCCGACCGCGGCATCGGTCGCCGCCNNCCGGACATGACCCCGATCTCGCGATCGGAAATGCCACCACCGGTGGCGGCCACCAGTACCATGGTGCACACTAACGCTTCCTGGGCATCGAGTCCGGTTCGGGCAAGCATCGGAGGTCCCTCCTGACGCCGCAAACCCTGCCTGCACCGCCCTGGGAGATCAAGTGCCCGGCGAATGACTTTTCAGTCATGCATGCAGCGCCAGTAATGGTGTTGAATGCACGAACGCTGCTGGAGCAATGCTCCGGGTCTTATGCCGACACCCGCTCGCGCGCTGCCGTCCGGGTCGGCGCCAGTTCATACACGCCGTAGTCCGACCCCGATGGCACAAGCCGGTTGGTGATGCCCAGCACCGTCTCCGCGCCGCCCAGGTACAGCAGCCCATCCGGCGCAAGCTGGCGTGCGATTCCCTCCAGCACCCGTGCCTTGGTGCCCTGGTCGAAGTAGATCAGCACGTTGCGGCAGAACACCACGTCGAACTGGCCGAGCGGGCGCAAATCCCCCAACAGGTTCCACTCGCGAAAGCCGACCATGGCGCGGATGGCGTCGGCCAATTGCCATTGGGTGCCCTCCTTGCGGAAGTACTTCACCAGCATTTGCATCGGCAGGCCGCGCTGGATCTCGAACTGGGTGTATGAGCCCGCGCGGGCGCGGGCGAGCGGCTCGCGGGCGATGTCGGTGCCGAGGATCTCCACCTCGCGGGTACCCAGTGCCATGCGGCCCTCGGCCACCAGCATGGCGAGCGAATACGCTTCCTGCCCGGTGCTGGCCGCGGCCGACCACAGGCGCAGCCGNNGGCTTGTCGTCGCGGAAGAAGAAGCTCTCGTTGGTGGTCATCGCCTCGACGACCTCGCGCGCCAGAGGTGTCTGCGCGTGGCTGCGCAGCCGCGCCGCCAGCGCATCCAGCCCGGGCATACCCTCGCGCCTGACCAGCGGCGCCAGCCGTGTCTCCAGCAGGTACGTCTTGTCCGGGCCGATCGCCAGGCCCGAGCCGGCATGCAGCACGGTGGCGAAAACCTCGAAGCTTTCCGGGGTCATGTGTTCGGCTCCGCGCCGGCACGCAGTACGGACGACGGTGCGCCGGCCCGCAGCAGATTGAGCACGCCGGCCGCGATCGCGGGCAGCGGCAACACGCGATGGCACAGCCCGGCCAGTACAATGGCGCCCGGCATGCCCCACACCACGCTGGTCGCTTCGTCCTGTGCCAGCGCCGCGCCACCGGCTTCGACCACCGCACGGGTACCGTCGCGGCCGTCATGACCCATGCCGGTCAGCATCACCACCAGCACCCGCCCGCCGCAGGATATGGCGGCACTGCGCAACATGGGATCGACCGAAGGACGGCAGAAATTTTCCGCCGGCCCATCCGACAAGCTCGCCCGCAGCGCGCCCGCCCGGCCTTCCACCAACAAGTGTCGGCCGCCCGGAGCGAGGTGGATGCGGCCGGTCTGCAATGCCTCGCCATCGTGCGCCTCGGCGCATGGCAGGCCACCCAACCGCGTCAGGTGCTCGGCCAGGATCGAGGTAAAGGTGGCGGGCATATGCTGGGTGATCACCACCGGCACCGGCACGGCTTTGCCCAGGCCCTGCACCAGGGTGAACAGCGCCTGTGGCCCCCCGGTCGAGCTGCCCACGGCCAGCAGCAGCGGCGCCTCGCGCCCGGCAGGT
Organism: Acetobacteraceae bacterium; assembly: GCA_003164455.1. Lineage (GTDB taxonomy): Bacteria > Pseudomonadota > Alphaproteobacteria > Acetobacterales > Acetobacteraceae > Rhodovastum. Next base: position 11,323 of record PLTJ01000416.1, on the reverse strand, counting down.
CGGCCGGCTGCCATGGGCGGGCGCGCCGCTGCCGCGGGGACGGAGTCGCGCCGGCGCAGCCGTGCCAGACCCTTCACCTTGGCCAGCAACTCACGGCGGAAACTATCGTCGGCGATGGCGGCGACCGAAGGCTTGGGCACATAATCGGCAGCCCCCAGGCGTAGCGCCTGCAGGGCGATATCGGCACCGCGCGTGGTCAGCGTGCTGGCCATCACCACGCGCAGGCCCGGATCGGCGCGTAACAGCAGCGGCAGTGCCGTCATGCCGTCCATCACCGGCATCTCGATGTCGAGCACGGCGACGTCGAAGCGCTCGCGTCGCACCGCGTCCAGCGCCTGCTGGCCGTTCGCTACCCGCGCGACCACCCGTACCATGGGATCGCTCTCGAGCATGCGGCCCATGGCGCTGCGGATCACCGCGGAGTCGTCGCACAACAACACGCGCGCGACGTCGGCCGGCGCTGCCTGTGCCGGCACGGCGAACGGTGCGATCACAACAGGCCGGCCTGGCCGAACTTGCCGAGCAGGATTTCCGCGTCAAACGGCTTCATGACGAACTCCTGCGCCCCGTACTCGATGGCCTGCTCGACGTACTTCATCTCGGTCTCGGTGGTGCAGAACACCACTGGCGGGTTGGGACCGAACTCACGGCGCAGCGCCTTGAGGAAATCGATGCCGTTCATCACCGGCATGTTCCAGTCCAGCAGTACGCAGCCCGGCAGCGCGGTGCGGCAGGATGCCAGCGCCTCGCTGCCGTCCGCTGCCTCGCGCACGGCGAAGCCGCTGCCCTCCAGGATGCGTCGCGCAACCTTGCGCACCACGCGGCTGTCATCCACCACCAGACAGGTTCGCGCGTGCATCGGCTCAGCCCTCCGGCGCGAGCGCCAACACCCGGGCAACGTCCAGCACCACCATCAGCCGGTCGGCCAGGCGGTGGATGCCCAGGCTGTGCGCCGCCCATTCCGGCGGCAGCGTGGGTGGGTTGTGCTCGAAGGTGTTGGCCGGCAGGCTCAGCACCTCGCTGACCTGGTCAACCAGCAGGGCGTAGAGTTCGCTGCCCTGCTCAGCCACCACCGACATCCGCGGCGTGCCCGCGGCCGCGTCCGGCAGACCCAGCCGGCGGCGCAGGTCGATCGTGGTGACGATCCGCCCTCGCAGGTTCAGGCTGCCGGCGATTTCGGCCGGCGCCAGCGGGATGCGCGTGATCGCCTGTTCGCCCAGCACGTCGCGCACGGCCTGCACCGGCACGCCGCACAACTGATCCGCGACGGTCAGCGTCACGAACACCCGCTCATCTTCGCCCGCCGCGCTCTCGGCCGGCCGCTCCAGCACCGTAGTGCCCATCCCACCCTCCGCTTCTTATGCCGCGTGAACGTTTTCGCCCAGGCACTGGCCAAGGCTGGCCAGCAGCGCCGCGCGGTCGAACTTGCCCACATAGTCGGTGAAGCCGGCGTCGCGTCCGGCTGCCATTTCGCCGTCGTGCATCCGCGCGCTGAGCGCGACCACCGGCAGTTCGGCCCAGGCGCCCCCCTCGCGCAGCTTGCGCACGAAAGCCAGCCCGTCCATTTCCGGCATCTCGATGTCCGACACCACGGCGTCGAACATCGCCCCGGCCTCGCGCAGGCGAAGCGCGTGGATGGCGGTCTCGCAGGCCGTGACCTCATAGCCCTCGGCCGCCAGCGCCGGTACCAGCAGGTTGCGGAAGAAGTCGCTGTCCTCGACCACCAGCACCCGGGCCAGCCGCGACCCGCCGCTCTTCTGCCCGGCGCGGAACCAGTCATGCGCCGCCTGGGTGAGCCAGTAGGCCGTGTCGATCACGTCGGTGGCGCGACCCGCCACCACGGCGGTGCCGAGCAGGCCCGGCCGATCGCCGGACAATTCCACCTTGAGCCGGTCCTCAATCACGTCGAGAATTTCGTCAACCACCAACCCCATGCAGCGGTCGCGCCCGAGCGCGCGGTCGATATCGTTGAACACCAGCACGGCTTGCCGCGGCTTGTCGGTGTCGAGCGTGCCGGAGAGCGCCACCAGCGGCATCAGCCGGCCGCGGTACTGCACGACCGGTTGGCCGGCGGAGACTTCGATGCGGTCGCGCTCGATGTCTTCCAGCCTGGCCACCAGGCTGAGCGGCACCGCCTTGGGCGCGGTGCCGCCGGCGCGGAACAGCAGCATGGCGGTGCGCTGTTCGGACTGCGCTACCGCCACCCGCGTGGCGGTCTCGGCCAGATGCGACTCGGTGCCGGCGATGCCGTTGGCGCGGGCGATGCCGTTGGGGTCGAGGATCATGATCACCGAGCCGTCGCCGAGGATGGTGTTGCCGCTGAACATGGTGATGTGGCGCAGAATCGGCGCCACCGGCTTGACCACGATCTCTTCGGTGTCGAACACCCGGTCGACGATGATGCCCAGCGTGCCGGCACCGACCTGGGTGACGACAATGCACTGTCCGGCTTCCCCGGCGCCGGCGTCCTGCTCCAGGCGGAGCAGTCCGGCCAGGCTGACCAGCGGCAACAGCCGGTCGCGCAGACGCAGCACCGGCGTGCCGTGGATGCGCTCGATGCGGCTTTCGGTACGGTCGGCCGCCGTGCCCTCCCCACCGGCAGCGCGCACCAGCTCCACCACGCAGATCTGCGGAATAGCGAACCGCTCGCGCCCGGCTTGCACGATCAGCGCCGAGACGATGGCGAGCGTGAGCGGGATCTTGACGACGAAAGTGGTGCCCTGACCAGCGATGCTCTTGAGGTCGATGGTGCCGCCGATACGCTCGATATTGGTCTTGACCACGTCCAGGCCGACGCCGCGGCCGGATACCGCGGTGACCACGGCAGCGGTGGAGAAGCCGGCCCGGAAGATAAAACGGTGGATCTGCTCGTCGGTCATGGCGGCGAGCTCGGCTTCGGTGGCGAGGCTGCGCGAGAGTATCTTGGCCCGGATGCGATCGACCGGCAGGCCGCGCCCGTCATCGGCCACTTCGATGATGATGTGGCCACCTTCGTGGAACGCGTTCAGCGCGATTCGCCCGGCTTCCGGCTTGCCCAACGCACGCCGCTCGGCGGACGTTTCCAGCCCGTGGTCGGCAGAGTTGCGCACCATGTGCGTCAGCGGGTCCTTGATGAGTTCCAGGACCTGCCGGTCGAGTTCGGTTTCGGCGCCGTGCAGCACCAGCTCGATGCGCTTGTCGAGTTCGTGGGCGAGGTCGCGCACCAGCCGCGGCAGCTTGTTCCATGCATTGCCGATCGGCTGCATGCGCGTCTTCATCACGCCTTCCTGCAGGTCGGAGGTGATGTGCGACAACCGCTGTAGCGGCACGCTGAATGCCGAGTCCTCCTGCGAGCGCGCCAGCTGGAGCAACTGGTTGCGGGTCAGCACCAGCTCGCTGACCAGGGTCATCAGGTCCTCCAGCACGTCGACGCCCACCCGGATGGTCTGGCCGGCCACTGACGGCTCGGCTGGGGTCGCGTCGGTCGGCTCAGGCGCCGGCTCGGGTGCGGCGGCGACGGCAACCGGTGCGGCGGCTACCGGTGCCGGTGCCGTTTCCCGTACCGGCGGTGGTGGCGCGATCGGCGCGGCGGCTTCGCCACGGCCCTCCGCCACGGCGTTCAACGCCGCCACCAGTTCGGTGTCATCGCCGGCCGGCTCGTTGCCGCCGGTCGCCAGCCCGGCGACGATCTCCTTGATCCGATCGATGCCGGACAACGCCGTGCTGATGGTGTCCGGCGTCACCGCCAACACGCCGTCGCGCACCCGCACCAGCACGTTCTCGGCCGCATGGGCCACGTGTTCCAGGCGCGGCAGTCCCAGGAATCCACAGGTGCCCTTGATCGTGTGCACCAGACGGAAGATCAGAGACAGCGTCTGGGCATCGTCGGGGGTGCGTTCGAGCCGTACCAGGGCCAGATCCAGATCGGCCAGGCTCTCGTTGGTTTCGGTCAGAAAGTCGGCCAACAGATCGTCCATCGCGCTCTCCGTCTGCCCCGGGAGGTCGAGGCTTGCGCAACAGAGTGCGTCGCGTGAACGAAGAAACAGTAAAATCCGCTCCGGACTCGCGCGGCAACGGCAGGCGGCGGTGCTCCGGCGACCAGCGAGGGGTCAGGCGAAGCGCAGCAGCAGCGGCGGTGCGGCTTCGGCGTCGGCGGCGAGGGCGAACGACATCCGGGTGCCGGCAGCGTGCGCCAGCAAGGCGGTGAGCGGGCCTTGCAGCCGGCGCGGTGCGGCGCTGGCGATGGCACGCCAGGCCGGCGCCGGATCGGCCATCCAGGCGGCGAACCCCGGCGGCCAGGCGGCGTTTTGCCCGCGCGGCACCACCAGCACGGCGTCCGGCCCTGCCTCGCCCAGCATCACCACGCCCCCTTTCGGCAAGCTCTCGGCGGCCAGCAGCAGGATGTTCAGCAGTACCTGAGCGGATGCGGCCGGGAAGCACCGATCCGCTAGCACCCCCTCGAGATCGACCCAGACGTGACGCGGCAGCCCGGCGCACAAGGCGCGCAGCGCGGCGATATCCAGCGCCTCGCCCGCACCCGCCCAGGCCGCGCGCAGCAGGCGCAGCCGGGCGGCCAGACCGGCGGCGGCTTCGGCGGCGATGTCGAGCGCCTCGGCGGCCGAGCCGGGCTCGGTGCGGGCAATCTCCACGGCGCCGGCCAACGTGCCGGCGGGGCCACCGACCTCGTGGCAGAGCCGGGCGGCGAGCAGCTCGGCCAGCCGGAGCCCGCCGTACCGGGAGGCCGGCGACCTCTCCGGCGCGCCCGGCCCGGCCGCGTTCTGCTCCGTTTCGTCCGTTGACGGTCCATCACGAGGCACCGCGTCCTCGGATGTTCCCCGTCCAGTCTCCACGTCCCGATCCGAGCTGACCACGTCCGGTCACCTTTTTGCGAATGCCCATTGCGCATTACGATGCCTTGGCGCACGGAGTCGAGACGGGAGTGCCAGCAAAACGCGGGGAGCGACATATCCATGCGGCAGGCCGAACGGGTCGGCGGCGGTGTACCGCTGGAACCCGGCATGCGCGTCCGCCATCCGGACCGGCCCGACTGGGGCATCGGTCAGGTGCAGTCGGTGGTGGGCCATCGGGTAACCGTCAACTTCGAGGATGCCGGCAAGGTGCTGGTGAACACCGCCGTGGTGGCGCTGGAGCCGGTCGAGGCGTGACGGCAGGCGGCCGCGGCCGCGCCGGCGGTTCCCCTCTGTGCCAATGAAATTATCCGCAGGGCAGCACTTCGGTCCGCCGATATGACTTGGCCTTGCGGGCGGCGGCAGTATGGACGACATAGTGCGTGCCAGAGGGGGCACGACGTCTGTCATGATCGATCCGTTCGGCCGGTCCATCACCTATCTGCGTGTCTCGGTAACGGACCGCTGCGACCTTCGTTGTGTCTATTGCATGGCCGAGGACATGACATTCCTGCCCAGGGCCGATCTCCTCAGCCTGGAGGAACTCGACCGTCTGTGCGGCGCCTTCATTCGCCTCGGCACCACCAAGATCCGCATCACCGGCGGCGAGCCGCTGGTGCGCCGCGATGTCATGAAGCTGTTCCGCTCGCTGGGCGCCCGACTCGGTTCCCAGCCCGACCAGGGCTTGCGCGAACTCACCGTCACCACCAATGCCACCCAGCTTGCTCGCCACGCCGAGGCGCTGCACGCGGCCGGGGTGCGGCGCGTCAATGTCAGCCTGGACACGCTGGAGCCGGCGAAGTTCACCGCCATCACGCGCTGGGGCAAGCTGGACCGTGTGCTCGACGGCATCTTTGCCGCCAAGGCGGCGGGGCTCGCCGTGAAGATCAACACGGTGGCGGTGCGCGGCCTGAACGAGGACGAAATCGATGCCATGCTGGCCTGGTGCGGCGAGCGCGGCTTTGATTTCTGTCTCATCGAGACGATGCCGATGGGCGAGATCGACGCCGACCGGACCAGCCAGTATCTGCCGCTGTCGCTGGTGCGCTCGCGCCTGCGCCGGCGCTGGACGCTGACCGAGACCGGCTATACGACCGGCGGCCCGGCGCGCTACTTCGACGTCGCCGAGACCGGCACGCGCATCGGCTTCATCACGCCGATGACGCATAATTTCTGCGAGAGTTGCAACCGGGTGCGGCTGACCTGTACCGGCACGCTGTTCATGTGCCTGGGGCAGGATGACGCCGCCGATTTCCGCGGCCCGTTGCGCGCCGGTGCCGACGACGCGGCGCTGGAGGCGGCGATCATGGCGGCGATCGCGCGCAAGCCGAAGGGCCACGACTTCGTCATCGACCGCCGTCAGGCTGCTCCGGCGGTGACGCGCCACATGAGCGTCACCGGCGGCTGATCGCCTTACCGCTTCGGCGGAGCCGTCCGGGACGCCACCACCGGCGGGGCGAGGGTGCCGTTGCGGATGGCGTCGGGGTCGAGTGGCAAATCGTGCCGCACGGCCCCGTCATTGCCCAGTCCGACGGTGAGTTGGCCGTCGACCAGCACCTCGGTGCCGCCGGCGTTGCCGGTGGTCAGCAGCAACTGGCCGGGCTGCTTGCCCGGCGGCACCGGCCAGGTCTCGCCGGCGCGCAGCACGCGGTTCAGCAGCACCGGACCCTGACGGTCGCGCACTTGCAGCCAGGCATCGGCTTTCGCGCGCAGGACGATCCGGGTGCCTTCCGGCAGCGGCGGCAGCCCGGCGCCGGGCGACACCGGCGTTGTCGCCAGCGGCGGCCCGAACACGCCGGCGGCCGGGATGGCGGCGGCGGCCGAGCTCGGCGGCACGGAGGGCGGCATGACGGGCTGTGGCACTTCGGCTACCACGCTCGGCGCCTCGGCGGGTTTCGGCAGGGGCGCCGGCGGCGGCTGCACCATGTCGGCCAGGCGCTGCGGCACTTCCCGCACCGGCTCCTCGCCGGGCCGGCTGCTCGACAGGCGGTACCAACCGACATAGGCGCCGATCGCCAGCACGGCGCCCAGCAGCACCACCACCCCGACGGGCACGCCGCGTTCAGCCATCGGCGCGGGGAAAATCAACTCCGGCTTGCGGGTCAGCTCGGCCGCCTCGGCGCGGAAGCGCCGTGCCGCTTCGTCGGCATCGAGGCCAAGCGCGCGGGCATAGGTGCGCAGGAAACCGATCATGTAGGCCCCGGCCGGCATGTCGGCGAAGCGGCCTTCCTCGATGGCGGACAGGATGCTCGGGCGGATACGCAGATGCGCTGCGATCGTCCCCGGGTCCCACCCGAGACGCTCGCGTGCGACGCGCAAATCATTACCAATAGAGAATGGTTGCGCCAGCCTTTGCCGCTCCGCCGCAGCCTGCTCGGGCAGATCCTCAGCGACCACCATCAGGGCTTTCCCCTGCGTAAATTCGGACCTGCGATCCTGCAGCACGACGGCTTGATCCCAAGCTCAGATGTTATTGGGTGGAACAGAAAACCGGCGAGAGGCGCCCGTCCCTCGTCCCTTGAAGCTTCTAGACCGATGCGCCCTGCTTGCCAACCGCGAGGGCGCGCAAATCCGCGCTTAAAGCGCGAACTTTCCATGTCGCATCTCAGGACTTCCGAGAATCCACCGGTGAATTCGAAATTTTCCTGAAGCGTGCCCTTGCCAGTTCAACACCGCGGGGTTGACGTGCCGATGGAAGTGGCGCGCGGAAGCGAGAACCATTTCAGAGCACTACCGCCGACGTCACGCCAGGCGCGTCACACCGGCACATCGTGTTCGCGCGCCCATGCCGCGATTGGCTTGCGCAGGCTGGCCTCGGCCGCACCGGTGCGGCGCACCGCTGCCAGCAATGCACGGAAAGCGGGCATGTCCACCGCTGCCAGCGCCGCCTTCACCGGCAGCACGCCCGAGGCGGGCATCGACAGAGTCGATACCCCGAGACCCACCAGCGTGATCGCTTCCAGCGGGTGCGATGCCGCCTCGCCGCACACCGACAATGGCACACCCGCCGCGTGCGCCCGGGCTGCGAGGTCGGCGAGCAGCGACAGCATGGCGGGCGACAGTACATCGTAGCGCCCGGCGAGCGCGGCGCTGCCGCGGTCGGCGGCATACAGGAATTGCAGCAGGTCGTTGGTGCCGACCGAAATGAAGTCGGCCACGTCCAGCAACTCTGGCAACTGCCACACCAGTGCCGGCACTTCCAGCATGGTGCCGATCTGCAGCGTCTCCGGTGCCGGGCGCACACGCTCGGCCTCGGCGAGCAGCAGGGCGCGGGCGGTGCGGAATTCGCCCACCGTCGCCACCATCGGGAACATGACCGACAACGGGCGCCCGGCGGCGGCCAGCAGCAGCGCGCGCAACTGGCGGCGCAGCAGCGCCGGGCGGTCGAGCCCGATACGCAGGCTGCGCCAGCCCATCGCCGGGTTCTCCTCCTCCGGCGCCGGGCTGCCCGGCAGCAGCTTGTCGCCGCCGAGGTCGAGCGTGCGGAACAGCACCGGCCGCCCGGCCGCCTCGTCCAGCACGCGCGCATACACCGCGGTCTGCTCGGCCACGTCGGCGATGGTGCCGCGCGCCAGCATGGCGATTTCGGTGCGGAACAGGCCGATGCCGGCGGCGCCGGTGGCCTCCATCTGGGCCANNGGTTGCGCAGAGCCGCCCAGCCCGCCCGCCGTTCGTTGAGGACCTGCAGGGCGTGTTGGTAGGCCGCCGTCACGTCCGGTTCGGGGCGCAGGATTACCTGGGCGGCCGGGCCGCTGCGCTGGGCCTCCTCGGCGTCGAGGATCACCTCGTCGCCGGTCTCGGCTGCCTCGATGATGCCGCGCGCGCCGCCGATCGCCGGGATACCCAGCGCGCGCGCCAGGATAGCGGCGTGGCCGGCCGGGCTCGCCTCCTCCACCACCACGCCGGCGATACCGCGGCCGTGCCAGTGGAGCAGCTCAGCCGGGCCGAGGCGGCGTGCCAGCAGGATGGCGCCTTCCGGCACCGGGTCAGGCTCGCCGCCGCCGTCCAGCGCCACCAGCAGCCGCCCGGCCATGTCTTCCAGGTCGGCCAGCCGCTCGCGCAGATAGGGGTCGACGATGCGCCGCATGTGATCGCGCAATTCGCCGGCGACGCGGTGCACTGCCGCCTCGGCCGACAGCCCGCCGTGGATCGCCTCGCTGACGCGGCGCAACCAGCCTGGGTCGGTGGCAATCAGGCGGTAGGCCTCCAGGACTTCGCGTGCCTCCGGGCTCGCATTGCCGTCGTCCGGCAGGCGGTCGGTGATCAGCTCATCGAGGCCGCGGCGCATGGTCTCCACGGCGTGCGCCAGCCGCGCCAGTTCGGCTGCCGGATCATCGGCCAGCAGGCGCCGTGGCGCATGCGCCGCGGCCAGCACGGCTGGGCCGATGGTCAGCCCCGCCACCAGCACCGTCCCGGTGAAGCGTCGCGACAGGGTGGCGCCCAGCTCCTCCTCGGCGCCTTCGGAGGCACCGGCGGCGGCCAGCGGTTCGACCAGCAGCATCGCCACCGTTTCCAGCGCCTCGACCTCGTCGGTCTCGTAGCGGCGCGGCGCCCGGTTCTGCACCACCAGCACACCGAGCGTGCGGCCGGCCCGGCGCACCGGCACCGCCAGCAAGGAGGCATATGGCTCCTCGCCGGTCTCCGGCCGGTAGGCGAAGTCTGGATGGTTCTGCGCATCCGGCAGGTTCATCGGGTGCGCCGTCGCCGCCACCAGGCCGACGATGCCCTCACCCACCCGCAACCGGGTGCGACCGACCGCCTCCAAGCGCAGTCCTTCGGTGGCGGCCAGCTCCAGCATGTCGCCGGGCTTCATGGCGTAGATCGAGCATACCTCCGCCACCAGCTCGCTGGCGACCAGGCGCGCAATCTCGGACAGCGGCGCGGGGCCGCGGGCCATCAGGCTACGCAGACGGGCAAGCAGGTGTCGCGGCGTGGACATCGCCGCTGGCGTATCAGCCGTGCGTGGCGATCATGTGGCGGGCGGCCAGCGCCGCCATCGCCTGCTCGACGATTTCGGCGATAATGTCGGCCACCTTCTGTACCGAGGTGACCAGCCCGACTGACTGCCCAGCCATCACACTGCCCTGTTCTATGTCGCCGTCGATCACCGCGCGACGCAGCGCGCCGGCCCAGAAGCGCTCGATGGCGAGCTGGGCGGACTCTTTCGTCAGCTCGCCAGACTGGAAGCGCCGCAGCGTCTCGGCCTGGTACTCCAGAAACCTCTTTGTTCCCTCATTGGCCAGTCCGCGCACCGGGATCACCGGGAAACGCGGGTCGAGCTGCACGGACAGCACGGCATCGCGGGCCGAGGCGCGCACGAATGCCTGCTTGAAGCGTGGATGCGCGATGCTTTCCGCCGCCGCGGCGAAGCGGGTGCCAAGCTGCGCGCCGGCGGCGCCCATCTCGAGGTAGGCCAGCACCGCCTCGCCGCGGCCGAGCCCGCCGGCGACGAACACCGGCACCGCGCGCACATGCGGCAGGATTTCCTGCGCCAGCACGGTCAGCGACACCGGGCCGGTATGGCCGCCGGCCTCGCTGCCCTCGATCACCAGCGCGTCCGCGCCCGAGCGCACCAGCCGTTTCGCCAACACCAGCGCCGGCGCGAAGCAGACCAGTTTCGCGCCGCCGTCCTTCACCGCGCGCACCGCGCCGCCCGAAGGGATGCCGCCGGCCAGCACCACATGGCTGATCCCGGCGGCGACGCAAACCCCGATGAGGTCGTTGATCTGCGGGTGCATGGTGATCAGGTTGACGCCGAACGGGCGCCGCGTCAGCGCCTGGGTGGCGGCGATCTCGGCTTCCAGCAGGTCGGGGCCCATGGAGCCGCAGGCCAGCACACCGAACCCGCCGGCATTGCTGATGGCGGCGGTGAGGTTGCGCTCACTGACCCAGGACATGGCGCCGCCCATGATGGCGGCCTCGCAGCCCAGGAATTCGCGCCCGGCGGCCCACAGCCGGTCCAGCGCGGCACGCGCCGCGATGCGGTCGGCGGCGGTGGCGGGCGGCAGGTCAGACATCGAGGCCGTACGCCGTGTGCAGCGCGCGCACCGCCAGCTCGGTGTATTCGGCGCCGATCAGCACGGAAACCTTGATCTCGCTGGTGGAGATCACCTGGATGTTGATGCCCTTGGCGGCCAGCGCCCGGAACATCGTGCTGGCCACGCCGGCATGGCTGCGCATGCCCACGCCGACCACACTGATCTTGGCCACTTCCTTGTCGGCCAGCAGCGAGACGTAGCCGATTTCGGCCCGGTGCTCGGCGAGGGTCTGTTCGGCACGCTGCAGGTCGGCGCCACTGAGCGTGAAGGTCATGTCGGTGGTGTCGTCGGCTGAAATGTTCTGCACGATCATATCAACGTTGATCGACGCCGCCGACAGCGGGCCGAAAATGGCCGCCGCGATGCCCGGCCGATCCGGCACGCCGCGCACCGTCAGCT
>PLTJ01000166.1 GCA_003164455.1 Acetobacteraceae bacterium | reverse complement strand
GCCGGCACTACGTGAACGTGGTCGTCGCCGGCAAACACGCCCTGCCGCAGTGGCTGACCATGCAAGAGGCCATCGTGCATTGCACGCAGGGGCTTGGCATCTGGCAATGGGCCAGCAACGACCAGGACGGGGGACCCGACGTGGTCATGGCCTGTTGCGGCGACACGCCAACGCTGGAGATCCTGGCGGCCGTCTCGATCCTTCGGCAGTATCTGCCCGATCTGAAGATCCGGGTGATCAACGTCGTCGATCTGATGAAACTGCAATCCGCGAGCGAACACCCGCACGGGCTGAGCGAGACAGATTACGATTCGCTCTTCACCAAGGACAAACACATCATCTTCGGCTTCCACGGCTACGCATCGCTCGTGCACAGATTGACGTATCGCCGGACCAACCATAACCTCCATGTGCGTGGCTATAAGGAGGAGGGCACGATCACCACCGCCTTCGACATGCGTGTGCAGAACGACCTGGACCGCTTTCATCTCGTCCAGGACGTCATCGACCGTGTGCCGAATCTCGGCAGCAAGGGCGCCTATCTGAAGCAGATGGTTCAGAACAAGCTTGTCGAGCATAAGCTTTACATCGACGAGCATGGCGAGGACATGCCGGAGATCCGGAACTGGAAGTGGGGCGCCGCCAAATGATTGCGCAGGACCTCATGGACACCGCGCACCAGCTGGTGGGCGGTGGCAAGGGTCTGCTCGCGATGGATGAGAGCACGCCCACTTGCGACGAGCGCTTTGCCGGCACGGGAATTCCCCAGACCGTGGAGGCAAGGCGCGCCTGGCGGGAATTGCTGGTGACCACACCGCGTCTCGGCGACAGCATCAGCGGCGCGATCCTCTACGACGAGACGATCCGCCAGCAGAAGAAAGACGGCACGCCCTTCGTCAAGGTTCTCGCCGAGGCCGGCATCATTCCAGGCATCAAGGTCGATACCGGTGAGGAGGACCTGGCGGGTTATCCGGGAGAGAAGATAACCGAAGGGCTGGACGGATTGCGTGAGCGTCTGCGGGACTATTTTCAGATGGGGGCCCGCTTTGCCAAGTGGCGCGCGGTCGTTTCCCCAGCAGAGGGCCTTCCCAGCCGGGGCTGTATCGAGGCCAACGCGCACGGCCTGGCCCGCTACGCCGCTTTGTGCCAGGAGGCCGGACTTGTCCCGATCGTCGAACCGGAAGTGCTGATGGCCGGCGAACACACCATGGAACGATGCCGCGAGGTCACGGAGGAAACGCTGCGGAGCGTCTTCGCCCAACTCAGCGCGCAACGCGTCCTGCTGGAGGGCATGATCCTGAAGCCCAACATGGTGCTGCCGGGATTGCGCTGTCCAAAGCAGGAGGGTGTGGACGAGGTGGCCGCCGCCACGGTGAAATGTCTTCGCAGAGTGGTTCCCGCAGCCGTTCCGGGGATCGCGTTTCTGTCGGGCGGCCAACCCGCTGAACTGGCCTCCGCCCGTTTGAACGCCATCAACATCATCTCGATGTCGGCGACGGCGCGACTGCCGTGGGCGCTGGTGTTTTCGTTCGCACGCGCGATTCAGCAGCCGGCCCTGGAGATCTGGCGGGGCCGGGAATCGTGCGTCGCGTTGGCGCAGGATACGCTCGCCCATCGCGCACGGTGCAATCGGGCCGCCCTGCACGGCGAATACACGACGGCGATGGAGCCGGCATGATCCCTGCGCCAGATACGCTCCTGAGCCTGTACCTCGTCCGGCACGGTCAGACCGCGTGGTCGCTTTCCGGCCAGCACACCGGTCGCACGGATATCCCCTTGACCGCGCATGGCGAGGATGAGACGCGCAACCTCAACCCCTGGCTCGGGCCTGTCCAATTTGCGCGCGTGTTCACCAGTCCGCGCCAACGCGCGCGGCGGACGTGCGAACTGGCCGGACTGGGTCCGCAGGCCGAAATCGAGCCGGACCTGGCCGAGTGGGACTACGGCGACTACGAGGGCAAGCTCTCCTCGGACATTCGCAAGGGACGACCGGACTGGAACGTCTTTCGGGACGGCTGTCCGAATGGCGAGATGCCGGCACAGGTTTCCGCTCGTGCCGACCGGCTGATCACGCGTCTCTGCACGATGGCCGGGAATGTCGCGCTTTTCTCCCATGGCCAATTCGGGCTGGTCTTGGCCGCGCGATGGATCGGATTGCCGGTCATCGAGGGACAGCATTTCTCGCTGGGAACGGCATCGCTCAGTATCCTGAGCTATAATCCGGCTCACCCCGATGTGCGGGTGATCGCGCTCTGGAACGCCACCCGGGCCCTGTTGGCGCGCGGCGTTTAGGTCAACCAACGGCTGGCCGGCTCGCCCGCCGCACCGGAAGGGCCGGCAGAAAGCCGGCTTGGCGATGGCCGGTGCGGCCCCTATAACGGCACGCCCCTGACGAACGCAATCCGCCCCATGACTCATCCCGCGATCGATACCACCGATCCCCGCAGCCGCATGGTTGACTGCCAGTTGCGCCCCAACAAGGTGTCCGACAGCCGTATCCTCGGGGCCATGCGGACCCTGCCGCGCGAGCGTTTCCTGCCACCGGCGCTGGCGGCTCTCGCCTATGCTGATGCGGACGTGCCGTTGGCCGGCGGGCGCTGCCTGATGGCGCCGATGGCGCTGGCCCGGCTGGTGCAGCTCGCCGATCCGCAACCGGGCGAGCGCGTGCTGACGGTGGGCGCCGGTACCGGCTACGGCGCCGCCGTGCTGGCGGCCTGCGGCGCCTCCGTCGTGGCGCTGGAGGAGGCCGAGGACCTGCTGCACATCGCCCGCGCCGTGGCGGGGGAGTTCGCCCCCGGCGTTCAGCTCGTGGCCGGCCCGTTGGCGGCTGGTTGGCGGGCGGGGGCTCCGTACGACCTGGTGTTCATCGAGGGCGGGTTCGCGCAATTGCCCGTCGCTATCGCCGAGCAGGTCCGCGCGAATGGTGGGAGGCTGGTCGGCGTGCGCGTCATGGCCGGGCGGATCGGCCAGGCCGTGCTGGGCGAGCGGGCCGGGATAACGCCGGCGATCAGCCTGCGCCCGGCCTTCGACTGTGCCACGCCGGCGCTGCCCGGCCTGCGCCGCGAGCCCGGCTTCGTGTTCTGAGGCTGCCATGACCGCCCCGGGACGCACGAACCGAGGGGGAGATGCAGTAAAGCCATGGCGAAGCGGCCGGGGCTGTGGCAGAGGAGAGCGGTCATCTGCCCGCACGGGCGGACGCCGGAGACGGCGCCGCGGGCCGGGTAGCAAGTGAGGGTCGAAGCATGTCTCTGCACCACCGTCTCACCATCGGCCTTGTCGTCGCCCTCGCGGCCAGCGGACCCGCGCAGGCCGAAACGCGCACGCTGACCGAGGCGCTGGCCTCCGCCTATTCGAACAACCCCGCGTTGCAGGCTGCCCGCGCCCAGTTGCGCTCGGTCGATGAAAACGTGCCGCAGGCGCTGGCGGGCTGGCGGCCGACGGTCACCTTGAGCGGCAACGCCGGCTACAACGAATACACGACGATCCAGCACGCATTCGGGAGCAGTTCGGCCGCCAACCATCTGCTCGGCACCAACACCGAGCAGCTCACCGTCACCCAGCCGGTCTGGCGCGGTGGCCAGACCCGGGCCAACACCAACCACGCAGAGAACCAGGTGATGAGCCAGCGGGCTCAGTTGATGGCCACCGAGGAGCAGCTTTTCACCAACGTCATCAACGCCTTCGTCAGCGTCATCGCGAACCAGCAGGTGCTGGCGCTGGACGTCAGCAACGAGCAGGTGCTGACCCGCCAGTTGCAGGCCACCAACGACCGCTTCCGCGTCGGCGAGATCACCCGCACCGATGTCGCCCAGGCCGAGGCGGCGCTGGCCGGCGCCACCGCGACCCGCCAGACCGCGGAGGGCAACCTGCAAACCGCGCGCTCGCAATTCCTCCAGTATGTCGGCGAGCTGCCGGGCCAGTTGATCGAGCCGCAACCGCTGCGCCTGCCCGTGCGGACGCTGGAGGAGGCCAGGGCGATGGCCGCGGCCAACAACCCGACCGTCATCGCCGCCCTGTTCAACGACGCCGCGGCGAAGGATAATTTCGACCTCCAGTACTCGAAGCTGATGCCCAACATCAGCCTGCAGGGTGCGCTCATCCGCACCAAGGACGTGTCGAACGCGGGCGTCACCACCAAGGCCGCCGAAGTCGTCGCCGCCCTCACGATGCCGCTGTACCAGGGCGGCGCCGAGTACGCCGCCATCCGCCAGGCCCGCCAGCAGCAGCAGCAGACCCGCAAGCTGATCGACGACGCCCGCCGCACCGCCGTGCAGGCGGTCATCGCCGCGTGGGAAACCTACAACGCGGCCAAGGCGACCATCGACAGCACGCGGGTGCAGATCCACGCCAACCAGATCGCGTTGGAAGGCACGGAACGCGAGGCCATCGTGGGCAGCCTGACCACGCTCGACGTGCTGAATGCCGAGCAGTTGCTGTTGAACTCGCGGGTGACGCTGGTGCAGAACCTCGCCAACCTGGTGAACGCCAGTTACGCCGTGGCGTCGGCGGTCGGGCGCCTGACCGCGCGCGACCTGACGCTGCCGGTGCCGTTGTACGACGAGACCGCCTATTATGCGGCCGTGAAGAACCGCTGGATTGGCACCGGCGACTACGCCACCAACCAACCTGGCCGGTGATCGCGCGGGACAGGGCAGAGAGGCCTAGGATATAGCCATGAGCGCATCCTCTCCGGGCGGACCGGGCGGTTCGCCGCCAGCCGGGGCCCCCGCGGACCCTTCGATGGAGGATATCCTTGCCTCCATCCGGCGCATTCTGAGCGAGGACGAAGCGGCCGCCGGGCCGCCTCCGGTTGTCCCGCCACGGACCGATGATCCCGAGGTGCTGACGCTCGACTCCTCGATGCTGGTGGCGGAACCGGCCGTACCGGCGGCGCCACCTCCGGTGTTGGCCGAGCCCGATCCCGTTGCCCCCGGCGATGACGATTTCGATCTGGCGGAACCCGTCGCGGCGCCGGAAGCGGCGGTGGAGCCGGACCCGCCGGTCGCCGCCGAGCCGGCCAGGCCTGGGCTGGTGGCGCCCGAGGCGATCGCCGCGGCCGCCTCTTCGCTGAGCACGCTGGTGCGCACGCTGGTTGAGCACCAGTCGATGGCGGTGCATCGCGGCGGCCCTACGCTGGAGGATATCGTGCGCGAGGAGATCCGGCCGATGCTGAAGGCCTGGCTGGACCAGAACCTGCCGCCGCTGGTCGAGCGGCTGGTAGCCGCCGAAATCGAACGGGTCATCGGCCGCGCCGTTTCCTGACCGCGTCCGGCATTCCTGACCCGCGCCGGCCTGACGGCCTGCGCGTCCCCTCCGCCGTCAGCCCGACAGGCACCGAAAATCATGTTGAACAAAGCGCATACCCCCGACACCACCGAGACAAGGCTCTATGAGGGCTGGGAGTCCTCCGGTGCCTTCGCCTGCGACCCCGCAAGCAAGGCCGCCCCGTTCACCATCATGATCCCGCCGCCCAACGTAACGGGCAGCCTGCACATGGGGCATGCGCTGACCTTCACGGTGCAGGACGCGCTGGTTCGCTGGCGGCGCATGCAGGGCCGCGACACGCTGTGGCAGCCCGGCAGCGACCATGCCGGCATCGCCACCCAGATGGTGGTGGAGCGCCTGTTGGGCGAGCAGGGCAGCAGCCGCCGGGCGCTCGGCCGCGAGGGCTTCGTCGAGCGGGTGTGGCAGTGGAAGGCCGAGAGCGGCGGCACGATTACCCGTCAGTTGCGCCGGCTCGGCGCCTCGCTGGACTGGCCGCGCGAACGCTTCACCATGGACGACGGCCTGTCGGCGGCGGTGCGCGAGGTGTTCGTCACGCTGTACCGGCAGGGGCTGATCTACCGCGACCGGCGGCTGGTGAACTGGGACCCGAAATTCCAGTCGGCCATTTCCGATCTCGAGGTCGAGAGCCGGGAAACCCGCGGCAATCTCTGGTATATCCGCTACCCGATCGAGGGCGCGCCCGACCGCTTCATCACCGTCGCCACCACCCGGCCGGAGACCATGCTGGGCGACACCGCCATCGCGGTGCACCCCGACGACGCCCGGTTTTCCGACCGTGTCGGCAAGTTCGCCATTCTGCCGATCGTCGGCCGGCGCATTCCCATCATCACCGACACCTATTCCGATCCCGAGAAGGGCACCGGCGCGGTCAAAATCACGCCGGCCCACGATTTCAACGATTTTGCCGTCGGCCAGCGGCACGATCTGCCGATGCCGTCCATCCTCGACCGCGAGGGGAGGGTGGCGCTGGCCGAGATCGCCGATGCGCTGGTGGCGGTGCCGGGTGTCGCCGATCCGGGCTTCGTCAAGGGACTGGAGGGCAAGGACCGTTTCGCCGCCCGCAAGGAGATCGTGGCGGAACTGGAGCGCCTTGGCCTGCTCGTGAAGATCGATGCGCACATCCACCAAGTGCCGCACGGCGACCGCTCCGGCGTGCCGATCGAGCCGCGGCTGACGGTTCAGTGGTACTGCAACGCCGCGGAACTGGCCAAGCCGGCGATCGAGGCGGTGGAGCAGGGCCGCACCAAATTCGTGCCGCAGGCCTGGGAAAACACGTTTTTCGCCTGGATGCGCGACATCCAGCCCTGGTGCATCAGCCGCCAGCTTTGGTGGGGCCACCGCATTCCGGCCTGGTATGGCCCGGACGGCGCGGTATTCGTCGAAAAGACCGAGGCGGAAGCGCAGGCGGCGGCCCTGGCCCAGTACGGCAGCGCGCAACCGCTGGTGCGCGACGAGGATGTGCTGGACACCTGGTTTTCTTCCGGTCTCTGGCCCTTCACCACCCTGGGCTGGCCGGAGGCGACGCCGGAACTGGCGCGCTACTATCCGACCGACGTGCTGGTCACCGGCTTTGACATCATCTTCTTCTGGGTTGCCCGGATGATGATGATGGGCCTGCACTTCATGGGCGATGTGCCGTTCCGCACCGTCTACATCC
>PLTJ01000369.1 GCA_003164455.1 Acetobacteraceae bacterium | reverse complement strand
CCTTCGGATACCCCACGGTCTGCACGCAGGTGATGAACTTCGTCGCCGGCAGCTTCAACGTTTGCGCCAGCTTCGTCCGGTCCAGCGAGGCGCGGAACACCACCGCCAACCCCTCTGACGCGCAGAACAGATACACGTTCTGCCCGATGAATCCGGTGTCGGTGAAAGCCCAGAACCGCTTGTCATCGCCCGCCGCCCCCTCCAGCCGGTCGCCGTCGGCGACGTAAATCAGGCACAGCGGCGCGCTGGCGACGAAGTCCTGCACGCCGGTCTGGGCGCGGACATCCTCGGCGACAACCTGCGTCAACCGGTGCCGCCGCGGGTCATAGAGCCACACGCCATCGGCCGCGGCCACGTAGATCGTGGTCTCGATGGCATGGCGCCACGACGGCACCGTGCGGTCGGAACTGGCGGGCCGGTTGATGCCGTCGGCCGACCACAGCAAATTCGACAAAACGCCAATCGGCACCACCCGGTCGGCGAACTCGCGCGTCGAGTGCCTGGCCCACAGCGCGTCGGCCAGCGGCTTGCCGCCGGTCTTCCAGGGCGGCGGCAAATCGAGTGTCTTCACCTCCGCCGCCTCGGCAACGCCGAGCCCCGCGCTCGCCAGAATCCCAAGACCGACAACACGACGAGACATCATGATACCCTCTCCCTCATCCCTGACCCGCCGCGCGCAGCAGCACGCGTGCCACCAGCGCGGCAAAGATCGGTTGCTTGTAATGATTCCGGGCCAGCGGCGTGGACGCTTCCAGCGCGGCGTGGCCGGCTTCGCGGGCGAGTTTTTCGTCGATCATCTCGCCCACCAGCATCTCCTCGGTGGCGCGCGCCCGGCGCGGCACCGGCGCGGCGGCGCCCAGCACCACGGAAGCCTTGCTGCAACGCCCGTCCGCGTCGCGTTCCAGCACTACCGCGACATCGGCGATCGGCCAGTCGAAGGCCTGCTTGTCCGACTGCCGCATATGCGCCGATGTGGTGGCCGCCGCCGGCGCGGGCAGCAGCACGGCGGTGACGACCTCGCCCTCCTTGAGGTCGTTCTCGCGCTGCACGTCGGTTTCCGGGGCGACGAAGAATTCGTCCAGCAGCGGCCGGCGCACGTCGCCCCCGGCGTTGACGATCTCGATCCGCGCCCCCAGCGCCACCAGCGCCGTCGCCGCCGTCGAGGGGTGCACGACCGCGCAGACCTCGTTGGCGAAGATGGCGTGGTACTGGTTCTCGCCGTGCACGGCGAAGCATTTGCCGCCGCCCTTGCGCAGGCAGCGGTGCGCGATCGAGCGGAAATACCAGCAGCGCGGGCGTTGCAGCAGGTTGCCGCCGATTGTGGCGACATGACGGATTTGCGGACTCGCCGAACCGCCCGCCGCCTCCGCCAGCGCCCGCGCGCGATCCGCGATCAACGGGTGCTCGGCGACCTGTTGCAGGCTCGCCAGCGCCCCGATGCGAAGGCCGCCGTCGCTTTCCTGCGCGATCGCATCGAGGCCCGCGATGGCGCGCAGATCGACCAGCCGGCGCGGTGCCAGCAGTCCTTCCTTCATCAGGTCGAGCAGGTCGATGCCGCCCGCCTTCAGCACGACGGCCTGGCCCGGCGGCCCGCCGGGCACCGGCAGCATGGCATCGGCGACGGTTGTCGCGCCCGATGCGGCGCCCTCGGCGGCGGTGCGGGCGCTGGCCCACTCGAAACGGTTCATCGCCATCAGTTTTTCCCCGCCGCAAGCGCCGTCAGGATGGCCGCGCGGTTCATCGGCAAGGTGCGCAACCGCAGCCCGAGCGCATTGTAGATGGCGTTCGCGATCGCCGGCGCGGTGGCGATGTTCGACGGCTCGGCGATGCCGTAAACATCGGTCGCGCTGAATCCCTGATAGTTCTCGATCAGGTGAACCTCGATTGCCGGCACCTCGAGCGCTCCGGGCAGCTTGTATTGCTCCAGGTCGGCGTTGACGATGAGGCCGGTCTGGCGGTCGAACACGCGCTCCTCCAGCAGGGCATATCCCAGTCCCTGCAGTATCCCGCCCTGGACCTGGCTTTCAATTTGCGCCGGGTTGATCGGCCGGCCGCAATCGTGCACGGCGACCACCCGTTTCACACGCACCAGTCCGGTCTCGGTATCCACACTGACCGCGGCGAACTGCACCCCGCCGAGGTCGTTGAGCGCGAACCCCATGTCGCCCCGGCGGCCGCGGAAGCCGGCGTAATCCTCGCCCCGCGAGGCCACCACGGCGATCTGCCCGGTGCGCATGCTCGCCGCCGCGTCGTGGAACGTCATCGCGCGGGCCGGATCGCGGCGCGAGACGATGCGTCCGTCGCGGGCCTGCAAATCGTCGGCGGTCGTCCCCAGCGCCGGCGCGACCAGCGCAAACAACTGGCGGCAGACCTGGTACGCGGCGTTGCGCGCGGGCGGTGTCATCGAGGCCGCGGTCCGGCTGCCGCTGGAGGGCGCGCCCGCCGGAAAATCGGTATCGCCGATGCGGATGACGATATCCTCGGCCCGCAGGCCGAACTCCTCGGCGACAACCTGGGCGATGATCGTGCCGGTGCCGGTGCCGATATCCTGCACGCTGGAGCGAACCTCGACTGAGCCGTCGCGCAAAACGCGCACCTCGCAGGCCGAGTTGACCTGCACGTTGGCGCCCCACAGCGACTGCGCCATGCCCAGCCCGGTCTTGATGGTTCCGGTCTCCGCGCCGGCCGGGTGGCGGGTGCTCCAGCCCATCCGTTCGGCGCCGATGCGCCGTTCCTCGCGTCGCACCGGGCTGGCGTCGATGCGATCGCGCAGGGCGACCGGATCGATGCCGAGTTTTTCGGCCAGTTCGTCGATCGCCTGCTCGAGCGCGAAAGCGCCGGGCACGTTGCCCGGCCCGCGCATGGCACAGCCCGGACCCGCATTGATGAAGACGTCGTAGTGCGATTCGTCGAAATTGGCGCAGGTGTACATCCGCTGCGCGATATTGCCGACCCCGGCGCCGATCGCCGTGCCCGCGGTGCCATAGGACAGCAGCGACATCGCGGCGAGCGTTCCGTCGCGCGCCGCGCCGATGCGCAGACGCTGCCAGGTGGCCGGCCGGTAGCCGGAATCGACCTGCTCCTCGTGGCGCTCCAGCACCAGCCGCACCGGCGCCTGCGCCTTACGCGACAGCGCCACCGCGGCGTGTCCGTAATAGCCGAGCTGGGACTTGGAACCGAAGCCGCCGCCGATCGCCTCGGCGATGACCCGCACCCGGCCGAGCGGCAGGCCGAAAGCCCGGGCCAGTTCCGCACGCACGCCGGCGGTGAACTGGGTGGAGATATGGACGGTCAGGCCATCCGCCCGCCAGTCGGCGACGATGCCGTGCGGCTCCAGGCAGCAATGGGTCTGCACCTGGGTGCGGTACTCGCCTTCGACGACCACCTCCGCCGCGACCAGTCCTGCCGCGACATCGCCGCGCGCATCGCCGGCGGGGCCGCGCACGTTGCCCTTGAGCGTCAGGCCGGGGCTCACCAAGCCGCTGGCGCCAAAGCCGGGCTGCACGTCCAGCGTCTCATAAACGACCGGCGCGCCGGCGGCCCGCGCGTCGTCCATATCGACCACGAAGGGCAGGGGCTCATATTGGACCTTGATCAGGCGCACCGCCTCGTCGGCCGCTTGCTCGGAGATCGCGGCCACCGCTGCCACCGCCGCGCCGGCATAGAGCGCGATCGGTTGCTCGTTGCGCCGGGTCGCCTCGACGTCTTCTTCCGCCGACACCGACGTCGCCCCGCCCGCGCCGTTCGGCCCCAGCAGTACCAGCACCGCTCGTACCCCGGGATGGCGCTCGGCGGCGCTGGTATCGACCGCGCGGATGCGGGCGTGCGGCAAGGGCGAGCGCAGAAAGCGTCCATGCAGCATGCCGGGCAGGGCGATATCGGCGGTGAAGCGGACCGCCCCGGTAACTTTTGCCCGCCCGTTCCAGCGCGGCGTGGGCTTGCCGATCTGGCTGAGCTGGGCGTTGGGGGCCAGCGGCGGCGCCTCGTCGGCGGGGACGGTGCGCTCGACGTCCGACAGCCCGACGCCGACGATGCCGGTCACGAATTTTTCGTGACGCGGCGAATCCTGCGACCCGGTGGCCATCAGCCTCTCCTTGCCTGCGCGGCGGCGAGCACCGCATCGACGACGTGCGGATAGGTGCCGCACCGGCAGACGTGGCCGCTGATGGCGGCCTTGACGTCCTCGGCCGTCGGCTGCGGGTTGCGCTCCAGCAAGGCGGCGGAACTCAGCACCATGCCGGGCGTACAGAAGCCGCATTGCAGCGCGTCGTGCTCGATGAAGGCGGCCTGCACCGGATGCAACACATCGCCGTTGGCCAGCCCCTCGATGGTCGTGATCGCCCGCTCGCCGACGTCCAGCGCCAGCATCGAACAGGACGCCACCGGCACCCCGTCGAGCAGCACCGTACAGGCCGAGCAACTGCCGCGATTACAGGCGATCTTGGTGCCGGTGAGATTGAGCGGACCGCGCAACACCTCAGCGAGCGTTGCGCATGGTTCCACCGCGACGGTCCGCGCCGCGCCGTTGACCCGCAGCGTGATGGAAACGGGCTCCGGGCCGAAGACCTGCGGGTCGTCGGCCGCCGCCGCGCCGGCCGGCGTCAATGCCGTTTCGAGGGCCGCCAGCCCGGCCGTTGCCGCACTCGTTCCCTTGAGAAAGGAGCGCCGCGACATCCGGGCGCGTAACCCGTGCACGCCAACGGAAAAGCGCATGGCGTTTAATCCCCTCGTGAACACTGCGACGGTGTTTGAGTACGCGACATGGGCAGGCCGGCGCGTTGACGCAGATCAACCCAACCAGTCCGCATACAGCGTGTCACGCGCTAGTGCGCGGTCTCGTGCGCGAAGGGATCGACGAACTGGGTGTGGTCCCCGGGGCTCCGCGACCCCAGGACATCGGCCAGGGTCAACCAGACGAAGACGAACGCCACCAGCACAGCCAGACCGGCGGCGCAGGTTGCCAGCCTCCCGAGCGGCCAGCCCTGCAACGGCCAACCGCGGGGTGGCCAGCTTAGGGACGGCTGATGGGAAGCCTGCCGTGCGGCGGCGGGACGGTGCCTCTCCGACGGCCCGGGCAGCAGCGCGACCAGCCGTTCGGCCATCGCGGTTGCTTCCGGTAACGAGCAGGGGTGCGTCGGTGCATCGACGATCATCGCGGCAAGATTGGCAATCGCTGCCCCGGCCGGCAGCCGCGCCAGCCGTGCCGCCTCGTCCCACGGGTCATCGCCACGTTGCCCGAACAGCGAGACGATGGTCAGCGTACCGACCCCGTCCCGCACGCCGATATCGGCGTACAAGAATGGGTTCAGCGCGGAACGGGAGAGGGCGAACAGGTCGGGCGACGCCATGGTCGTGGCTCCGGTACGCTACCCGGCGGGGGACCCCGCCGGGTAGCGGCTTGTTCAGCCCTCCATGCCGCCGGCGCCGGCGTTGCCCTTGGGCTCGATCCGTTCGGCCACCATCGCCTCGGTGGTGATCAGCAGCGAGCCGATCGAAGCCGCGTTCTGCAGCGCCACCCGCA
>PLTJ01000030.1 GCA_003164455.1 Acetobacteraceae bacterium | reverse complement strand
AGCCCGCGCCGCTCATACCGAGAACGGTTCTCCACAGTCCACATCCAGCACCTCGCGGATCAGGTGCCACAGAGTGAATCACAACCGATTCCAACGACTCAAGCTCTTTCCGAACGGACACTAACCGACCCGAAGTATCCGTTCAATCCGTTTGGAATAACGGGTAAGAGGAAAGCAAATAAGGAAATAAATCATCGCCACGGCGCCATACACAGTGAATGGTTCGAAAGTAGAATTGTTGATGACATTCGATGTTTTCAGCAATTCGCTAAACCCGATAATCGAGGTCAATGCGGTGGCCTTAACCAATTGCACTAGGAAACCGACTGTCGGTGCCACGGCAATGCGCGATGCCTGCGGCAGAATGACCAGGCGTAGCTGGTACGACCTGTGCAAGCCGAGCGCGGCCGCGGCATCCCACTGACTGGCAGGGATCGCCTCGACACAGCCGCGCCAGATCTCCCCGAGATAGGCGCTCGCCCACAACGTCAGGCCCAGTCCCGCCGCCATCCAGGGCTGCACGTCGATGCCGATCAGCGGCAGGCCGAAAAATACCAGGAACAGCTGCAGCAGCAACGGCGTGCCCTGGAACAGCTCGATGTAGAGCACGGCACCAAGGCGCATTGGCTTGCTGCTGCTGATCCGCGCGATCAGCAGCAACAGCCCGATGGAGCCGCCGCACAGGAAGCCCGCCAGCGACAGGCCAACGGTCCAACGCGCGGCCAGCAGCAGGTTGCGCAGGATGTCCCAGAGGGTGAACTCCATCAGCTGATGCCCGGCCCGAGCACGGCGCGGCCGGCCAGCCCCAGCACCCGTCGCAGCAGAATGGACAAACCCAGGTAGATCGCCGTCACCAGCGCGTAGGTCTGGAACGAGAGGAACGTGTGCGCCTGGATGAGATCGGCTTCGTAGGTCAGGTCGCGTACCGCGATCTGCGATACGACCGCGGAATCCAGCATCGTGATGACCATCTGGCTCACCAGTGCCGGGAACACCGTACGCAGGGCCTGCGGCAGCACGATGCAGACGAAGATGGTCAGGTTGTGCAAGCCGAGCGCCCGCCCGGCTTCGCGCTGACCGGGCGCCACGGCGTCGAGCCCGGCGCGCACAATCTCGGTTCCGTAGGCCGAGACGTTGATCGTCATCGCCAGGATCGCCGCCACCGTCGCGGTCAGATGCACGCCCAGGCTGGGCAGGCCGAAGAACACGAAAAACAGTTGGACGATGAACGGCGTGTTGCGGATCAGCTCGACATAGCCCGACGCCGTGGCGCGACACCAGGGCAGGCCGCTGCGCCGCGCGGCGGCGCCGGCCACGCTCAGCACGCCGCCGAACAGGATGGTGACGGCGATCAGCCAGACCGTCGTTACCACCCCGTTCGCCAGTGCCACGGCACTGGCGGCGATCCAACCGACATCAAGACCGGTCATCGTTACCTTCCGGCCAGGCCGCCCGCAGCGATCATGCCTTACAGGTCCTTGGCGTCGAGCGGCTTCTGCAGCCATTGGAGCGAGATCTTGTTGAGGCTGCCATCGGTCTTCATTTTGGCGATCGCCTCGTCGAGCGCCTGCTTCAGCGCCGGCTCGTTCTTGTTCAGCGCGATATGATCGGGCGAACTCATCAGCTGGAATTTCTGCTCCGGCTCGATCGCCGGGTGGCGGGCGAGCACCGACGCACCGACGTCGTTGCCCACCGCGATCAGCTGCACCTGGCCGGCCAGGAACGCGGCGATCACGCCGTTATAGTTGTCGAACCGCTTGATGTCGGCGGTCTTGGGCGCGGCCTCGGTCAGCGAGGTGTCTTCCAGCGTGCCGCGATTGACGGCGATGGTCTTACCGGCCAGCGCCGCCGCGTCGGCGACCGGCAACGCGCGCGGCCCCATCACGGCGATGTAGTAGGGGGCGTACGCGACAGTGAAGTCGATGACCTTCTCGCGCTCGGCGCTCTGGCCGACGCTGAGCAGGATGTCGACCTTGTGTTCGTTCAGATAGGGAATGCGGTTCTGCCCGGTGATGCCGACGAGGTCGAGCTTGACGCCCAGCGTGGCGGCCAGGGCGTTCGCCACGTCAACGTCGTAGCCGTGCAGGCTCATGTCCGATCCCGCCGAGGCGAACGGCGGGAAATCCTCGAAGATGCCGACCTTCAGCACGCCGGCCTTGTGGATGTCGCCGAGCGCGTCGGCCCAGGCGGCGGACCATCCCATTGCCGCGATGGCGCAGCCCAGCAGGACCGCGGCGAAGCGGTGGTGCGGGCGATGGCGTGACGTCATGAGAACGCTCTCCTGTGTGGATGGGTGGTCGGCACGTGTGGCATCACCTGAGCAGCCGTCAAACCGCCCCGCCCGGTCACGGCGCGGCAGACGCGCAACAAGCGGAGCTCGATATCACCGATACTCGGGCCAAGAACGGACGGTGCTGGCAACCCTGAACCTTTCAACGCGCAAACTCAGCTTAAACAGGGTTCCAACCATGCAAGCAACGGGCCATGCGAGGGGCAATGCCGTCGCGCGCGCAAGCGTCCGGCAGCTCCCTTGCATCGCCGCGCGTCATGTGTTTATCGTCAAACATGTCAGACAGGCCAAACATGTCAGACAGGCCAAACAAGCCAGACAGGTCCGAATCCCCGGAGGAGGCCGCGCCCGCGTTTCCCTCGCTGGGCGGCGTGATGCCCCTCGCGCGGGCCAATCGCGACGACGGATTGGCCGGCCAGGTCGTCACCTATGTGCGCGGCTACATCGCCAGCCACGGCATGCGGCCAGGCGACCGGTTGCCCGGTGAGGCCGAGGTCGCGCGGGTCCTGGGTGTCAGCCGCCCGGTCGTGCGGGAGGCATCGCGCACGCTGGCGGCGCTTGGGCTGGTCGATATCGCGCCGGGCCGCCCGCCGCGGGTCAGCCGCATGCGCGGCCGTGTGCTGCGGCATTTTTTCGAGCACGCGCTGATGACCGGACAGGCCGGCGCGCACCACATCCTCGAGGTTCGCCGCGGGCTGGAAATCTCGATGGCGGCACTGGCGGCGGCCCGCCGCGACGTCGATGCGGTCGACCGGCTTGGCGAGCTTGCCGGGCAGATGGCCGCGAAACTGCACCAACCCGAGGCATTCGTGGCGTGGGATCTGCAATTCCACCGCACCATTGCCGCGGCCACGGCCAATCCGTTCTACGTCAAGATCATCGACGCCTGCCGGGCCGCCTTCGAGTCCTCGATGGACGTCGGCCTGCGGCACCGTTTCACCGCGAGCGAACTGGACCGGGTCCAGGCGCTGCATGTGCAGATCGTCGATGCCATCAGGCAAGGCGATGCTGCTGCCGCCGCCCTGGCGATGACGCGCCATTTCGACGATGCGCTGGCCGCGGTGTATCGCGGCCTGCGCCCCACTCCCGCACGGAGACATAAAACCGATGGCTGACGACACGGCGATCTTCGAGACCATTGGCACGCATCTGTTCACCGCGGTGATCGGCGACATTCTCGACGTCGCTGGGCTCACGCACCAGTTCCTGCCGCCGAACATTCGCGCGCTGCGGCCCGCCACTGTTCTGGTGGGCCGTGCCATGCCGGTTCTGGAGGCGGACTGTTGCGGCGAGATGGTGGCTTCGGAAGACCGCGCCTTCGCGTTCGGGATGATGTTCCGTGCGCTCGACGACCTGCGGGCCGGTGAGGTCTATGTCACCACCGGCGCCTCGCCGCGCTACGCGCTGTGGGGCGGGCTGATGAGCCGGCGCGCGACGGCGCTGGGGGCGGCGGGGGCCGTGGTGGACGGCTACCACCGCGACACCCGCGAGATCGAGACGCTCGGATTCCCGGTCTTCTCGCAAGGATCCTACGCGCAGGACCAACGGCTGCGGGGACGCGTGATCGATTTCCGCTGCCCGATCGAGTTTGCCAATGCGGTGCGGGTGAATCCCGGCGACGTCATCGTCGGCGACGTTGACGGGGTGGTCGTGATTCCGCAGCAGCATCTTCAGGACATCGTCGCCGACGCGCTGGCGAAAGTGCATGGCGAATCGACGGTCCGCGACATGATCGCGCGCGGCGAACGTACCGAGGCGATCTACGAGAAGACCGGAATCATGTGAAACGCCGGGTCTCCCGGCTGCTGCGCCGCATCAGTAACAACCAGCGAAACGACCGAGAAAACTCATGAAATCGAAACGGTGGAGCGTCATTCTCTTCCTCGCCGCGTGCGGTGCGATCAACTACACTGATCGATCCGCCTTCGGCATCACCGCGCCGCTGTTCAGCAAGGAGCTGGGCATCGGGCCGGCCGAGCTGGGCCTGCTGTTCGGCGCCTTCTCGATCGGTTACGCGCCGTTCAACTTCGTGGGCGGCTGGGCATCGGACAGGTTCGGCGCCAATCGTGTCTTCGCCGTCGCCCTGGCGCTGTGGTCGGTGTTCTGCGCTGCCATCGCCGGCACGTTCAACATGATGTCCATGCTGGTCGTGCGCATTCTGTTCGGCGCGGCGGAGGGGCCGTTCGGCTCGCTGATCAACAAGATCTCCAACGATCGTTTTGAGCCCGAGGAAGCCGCCGCCGCCGTTGGCGTGGGCAATGCGGGCAATCCGGTCGGCGCCGCCGTCGCCGGCCCGATCGTCGGATATATCGCCATCACCTATGGCTGGCGCTGGTCCTTCATCGTCTTCGGTGCGCTCGGCCTGGTCATGGCGATCGTTTGGGTCGTCCGGATGGGCGGCTGGACGCGCGCACAACGGATCGCCCGGCCGGCGCCCGTCCTGTCCCAGCCCGATCCGGCCAGGTCGGACGCGCCGCCGCTGCGCTTCTACATCAGCCGCAGTCCGATCATGGCGACCGCCTTCGCGTTCTTCGCCATCAACTACATCCTGTACTTCTTCCTCTCCTGGTTCCCGAGCTATCTCGTCACTGCGCGGCATTTGTCGATGGCGAGCATGAGCATCACCACCGTGATTCCCTGGGTGCTCGGCATCATCGGCATGGCCGGCGGCGGCTTCCTGACCGATTACGCCGCGCAGCACATGGATCGCTTTGTTTCGCGCAAGTTGATGCTGGGCGGGTTCCTCGCCCTGTCGTCGCTGTGCATCGGCTTCGGCGGCATGGTCGACAGCCTGACCGGGGCGGTCGAGTTGATGTCGCTGTCCGTATTGTTCATGTATCTTTCGGCGTCCGCTCCCTGGGTCATCATCCAGGACCTGGTCGAGCCGGAGCGTGTCGGCGCCGTCAGCGGGTTCAACCACATGCTGGCCAATCTCGGCGGCCTGGCCGGCCCGGTGATAACCGGCTTCATCATCTCCGCCACCGGTTCGTACACCAGCGCTTTCGTGCTGGCCGGTGGCATCGGCATTGTCGCGGCGCTCGGGGTTGCGGTGTTCTTGCCGCGGTCGGTTGCGGCGGCGCATGACTTGCCTTGGTTGGCGGGGGGCCTTCGCCGATGAACGAACTGCTGGTGTTGGCGCCGACCGATCAGATCGCGGTGGCGGTGCGCGACATCGAGGCGGGTGAGACCATCACCTTGCCGGACGGCAGCCGGATTGCGACGCGCACCCGGGTGCCGTTCGGCTTTAAGGTCGCCATCCGCGCGATCGCCGCGGAGGAGAAGGTGTTCAAGTACTGCGTTCCGATCGGCACCGCGACGACGGCGATCGCGCCGGGCGAGGTTGTCCACCTGAACAATCTGCGCAGCGACTACATCGCCACGCGGCGCGAGAGATCGTGAGCGGGAGAGGAAAGATGATAAACGGTTATCTCCGCCAGGATGGCCGCAAGGGCATCCGCAACACGGTTGTCGTCGCCTACCTGGTCGAATGTGCGCGCCACGTCGCCCAGGAAATCACCAGTCGTTTTCGCGGCCAGTCCGTACACATGATCGGCTTCCCGGGCTGCTATCCGAATGATTACGCCAGCATGATGATGCGCCGGCTCTGCACCCATCCCAATGTTGGCGCGGTACTGCTGGTCTCGCTGGGTTGCGAGAGCATGGACCGGAACCATCTGCTGGCCGAGGTGCGCGCCTCCGGCCGTTCGGCGGAGCTAATCGTCATCCAGTCGAGCGGGGGCACGCGCCGCTCGATCGAGGCCGGAGCGGATTGGGTGTTGGATGCGGTCACCCAGATCTCGACTGTGCCAAGGGTGGAGATGACGGCAGCGGATCTGGTGGTTGGCACGGTCTGCGGCGGTTCCGACACGACCAGCGGGCTGGCAGCGAATCCGGCCATGGGCGTTGCCTTCGATCTGCTGGTCGCCGCCGGTGGGCGCGCCATCTTCGAGGAGACCGGCGAACTGATCGGGCTCGAGCACTTCATGGCCGAGCGCGCCGTCACGCCCGCCCTGGGCGAAGAGATCCTGGCCTGCATGCGCAAGACCGAGGACTACTACCGCACCATGGGGCAGAGCAGTTTCGCCGTCGGCAACGCCGAGGGCGGCCTGACCACCATCGAGGAGAAATCGCTCGGCGCCTACGCCAAGAGTGGCCAGTCGCGCATTGCCGGGTTGATCAAGCCCGGCGACATACCGCCGCACGGCGGCCTGTTCCTGCTCGATGTCATTCCCGACGGCGAGGTGCGGTTCGGCTTCCCGAACATCAACGACAACATGGAGATCGCCGAACTGATCGCCTGCGGTTCGCATCTGATTCTGTTCGCGTCCGGGCGTGGCTCGGTGGTCGGATCGGCGATCTCACCGGTCATCAAGGTCTGCGGCAATCCCCGCACCTACCGCGCGATGACCGACGACATGGACGTCAACGCCGGTGCGATCCTGGAAAACGAAGCCACGCTGGACGAAGTCGGCCACGACATCTTCGAACTGATCCAGGATGTCGCGGCGGGAACACCGACCAAGTCGGAGCAGCTTGGACACCAGGAATTCATACTGGGGTACAAGTACTTCACGCCCATCGGACCCGCCTGCCTGCCAGGTGTCGCATGAAGATCACAGCGCTCGAAACCTGGCACTGCAAGCGCGACCTGTCGCTGTTCCCGGCGAGCCGGGCAGGGGCGCACATGCCGTGGGATGTGGTCGTGCTGGCGGTGCACACCGACGCTGGCATCACTGGTCATGCCTCCGCTCTCGCCGCCCGGTCGGGGCGAGTGACCGAGGCGTATCTGCACGAGAACATCGCCCCGGTGCTCGCCGGCCGCGACGTCTCGGATCGTGAGCGTATCTGGCACGATCTGTGGACGCTCGACCGTCACCTGACGTTCTTCCCGGTCTATCTTCCGGGTCCGGTGGACGTCGCGCTGTGGGATATCGCGGCGCTCGCCGCCGGGTTGCCGCTGTACCGCTATCTCGGCGCCTACCGCGACGCGCTGCCGGCCTATGCCAGCGGCCTGTTCCACGACGACACGCCCGAATACGTCGCCGAGGCGCTCGACTACCAGCGGCGCGGCCTGTGCGGCTACAAGGTGCATGGACCGGGTCCGTGGCGGCGCGATATCGAGGTGCACCGCGCGCTGCGCGAGGCGGTCGGGCCGGATTTCCTGCTGTTCGCCGATCCGGTGGGCGAATACACGCTGGACCAGGCGATTCGCGTCGGCCGTGATCTGGAGCGGCTGAATTACGAATGGTTCGAGGAGCCCTTCCGCGACTTCGAACTTTCCAAGTACCAGTCTCTGTGCGCCGCGCTCGACATCGCCGTGGCGGCGACCGAGACGACGCGTGGCGCCCATTGGGGTGTGGCGCAGGCGATCATGCAGAAGGCCGCCGATATCGTACGCGCCGACGTCTCCTGGAAGGACGGCATCACGGGCACGATGAAAATCGCGCATCTGGCCGAAGCCTTCGGCCTGAACTGCGAAATCCACACCACGACGATGGCCTATATGGACGTCGCCAACCTGCATGCGTCATGTGCGATACGCAACTGCGAGTATTTTGAACTTTTCGTGCCCGAGGAGCCTTTCCGCTTTCCCATGAAGGGCTCGCTGCCGGTGGACGCGGCCGGGCTCGCGCACGTCCCGCAGGAGCCTGGGCTCGGCGTAGCGCTGGACTGGGACGAAATCGATCGGCTTTGCGTGTCACACCGCAAGACGAATGTTTAAGCAGGTCCTGAACAGGAGTTGGCTACAATGCAGATCGGTCTTGGACTTTATCGGCACCAACTGACCCCGGACAACTTCAGGTTCGCCAATCAGCTCGGGGCCGAGCAGATCGTGGTGCACCTGGAAAACTACCTGGCCGCCGAAGCGGACGGCAAGGTGTTGCTGTCGCGCGGAGAAGGCGACGGTTGGGGCCGGGCGATCGATGGCTACTGGACCTATGAGACGTTCAAATCGCTGATCGACCGGCTCGGCGAATATAACCTCAAGCTGGCGGCGATCGAGAATTTCGCGGTCAAGCAGTGGTCCGACGTTCTGCTCGCCGGCCCCCGGCGCGATGAGCAGATCGCCCAGATGAAGCAGATGATCCGCGACGCCGGCCGCGCCGGCGTGCCGTGCTTCGGCTACAACTTCTCCATTGCCGGCGTGTGGGGATGGGTGCGTGGTCCGTTCGCCCGGGGCGGCGCCATGAGTGTCGGCTTCGATGCCAACGCCATCGACATGCGCGAACCCATTCCCGACGGCATGGTCTGGAACATGCGCTACGGTCAGGGCCGTCCGGGGGTCACGGTGCCGCCGGTGTCCTCCGACGAACTGTGGACGCGCGCCGCGTATTTCCTCAACGAGATGCTGCCGGTGGCCGAAGCGGCGGGGGTCAAGCTCGCCGCCCATCCCGACGATCCGCCAATGGACAGCCTGCGCGGGGCTGCCCGCTTCGTCAACGAACTGGGCAAGTATGACAGGCTGATCGCGCTCAATCCGAGCCCGGCCAATAATCTCGAGCTATGCCTGGGCAGCCTGCAGGAAATGAAGGGCGGCGACGTCTACGACGCGGTCGATCGCTACTCACGCGCCAATCGCATCGGCTACATCCACTTCCGCAACGTTGTCGGCAAAGTGCCCCAGTATCACGAGGTTTTCGTCGACGAGGGGGATATCGACATGGTCAAGATCATGCATATCCTCAAGGCGAACAAATGGGAGGGCGTCCTGATCCCCGACCATACCCCGGAACTGCACTGCGACGCACCCTGGCATGCCGGCATGGCCTACGCGATCGGCTACATGCGCGCGCTGCTGACGACGGCCTGACCGTTGCGGGGGATCGGCCGGGCTTACCGCTCCGACGCGCTCAACGGCTGGTCCCCCGGCCTTCGAAGANNNNCGCACGCGATCGAGCTGCGCCTTGGCGCTGGCGATCATCGGCCAGACCGAGGCGCGTCCGGCCATGTCCATCAGGCGCCGATGCATCGCCTCGTCCAGTGCGAAGAAGCGGGCAAAGTCTTCGGACTCGATCGCTTCGGTCTGAACGGCGACGAGTTGGCGCAATGCCGCCACGTCTTCGGCTGTCGCGGCGCGTGTGGCGTCGACGATCGTACGGCATTCCAGGGTCTC
Source organism: Acetobacteraceae bacterium (assembly GCA_003164455.1). Taxonomy (GTDB): domain Bacteria; phylum Pseudomonadota; class Alphaproteobacteria; order Acetobacterales; family Acetobacteraceae; genus Rhodovastum. The sequence goes on along the minus strand of PLTJ01000030.1, from coordinate 6,141 downwards.
GCGAACGAACTGGCTGTCGTTCACCGCGGCGACGCTGATCGGCGCGACGAAGGTTCCGACCTGCGGCACCACGCGCAACAGGCCTTCCTCGCTGAGCCGCCAGAACACCTCGCGGATCGGGGTGCGGCTGAGTCCATAGTTCACCGCGAGCCCCGCCTCGGTGAGCGCCTCGCCGGGTCGCAGTTCGCCGCACACGATCCGGCGGTACAGATCCTCGTAGATCTGTTGGACGGTGGCACGGCCCGCGATCCTCGCGAGGTTGCGCTGCCGGGCCATCGGCGCGGCGGCCCCCATCAACGGACGCCCAGGCGCCGGCCCGGCATCAGCCGAAGCAGCGCATCCGCGGTGAGACAAACCATGCGTGTTTCTCCCAACTTTGTGCACTAGTGTACTGATAAAGCACAACCGTCAACCATCGCCGCCTGCTGCTGGCGATCCTGCCAGACCAGCGCCGCGGTCGCGAGATCCTCGAGCGCGCTGCCGACCGACTTGAACAAGGTTATTTCGTCACCGGTCCGTCGTCCCGGGGTTTCGCCGCGGCAGAGCGTAAACAGGCTGCCGGCGATCTGGTCACGCCGCAGCACCCCGGCGGCGAGCGGCTGGGCAAGGTCGCCCGCCTCGGCCAGTGCCGCCTCGGTGTCGATGAACACGCATGCACGGCGCACCGCCGTGTCATCGGCCTCGCGCATGTCGGGGCGGAAGCCGCCGATCAGGTCGAGGTGGGTGCCGGGCCGCAGCCAGGCGCCGTGCACCAGCGGGGCGGTCGCCAGGGTGGCGCAGGAAACGATGTCGGCGCGGCCCACCGCGGCTTGCAGGTCGTCGGTCGCCGCCGCGTCGAAACCCTGTTCGCATAGCCCGGCGGCCAGCGCGGTGGCGCGGGCCGGCCGGGCGTTCCACACGCGCACATGCCGGATCGGGCGCACCGCCGCCCAGGCCGGCGCCAGCATCGCGGCGATGTGGCCGGCGCCGACGATCAGCAGCGTGTTGGCGTCATCCCGCGCGAGAAAATCGCCGGCCAGTGCCGAGGCGGCCGCGGTGCGCCGGCCGGTGATCTCGTTGCCGTCGATCAGGGCAAGATGCCGGCCGGTGGCGCCGTCGCAAAGCAGGTAGGTGGAAAACACGGCATTCAGACCGAGCGCGCCGTTGTCGGGAAACACGGTGACGATCTTCACCCCCAGGGCGGACCGGCCCTGCCAGGCCGGCATCAGCAGCAGCGTGGCGGTGGCGGTGCCGGGCTGTTCCAGCGGGTGGCTGTGGCGCAGCGGCGCGTTGGCCCCCGCGATGAAGGCCGCCCGCAACGCCGGCACCAGACGGGCGAAGGAGAGACTCGCCCGGGTGTGGGGCAGGTCGATGACGACAGGGCCGGAGGGATCAATCATGCGGTCGGGTCCGGTGGTTGCCCCCCATTCTGTCCTATCGCCGTCGCTCTGCTTCCTCTCGAGAGTACGGCTGACGATTTGGCAAAATTCTAGCGGTCAGTCAGCGATGCGGAAATCCGTGCCTGGCGCGCGGCGAACGGAGGAAAACGGCGAGGAGCGGGTCGCCCGCTCAGTCGTCGTGCTTCACCTTGAGCGCGGCATCCTCGTCGTCCGCCAGCTCAATATCCTCGACGTCGTCCGCCGCCTCTTCCTCCTCGACCTCTTCCAACGGATCGGTTTCGACCGGGGTGGGTTCGGGGACGACGGCTTCGAGGGTGGGGGGTACCGGCCGGTTGGACCATCGGATCGCGGACGCACGCGCCACCGGCGCGGCGCGCGGCTTCGCCCGTGGCTGCTCCACGCCGCATTTCGGGCACACAGCCGGCGTGCGGGTAAGATCGTAGAACCGCACGGCGCATGCCGTACAGGTCATTTTGCGGCCGAATTCAGGCTTGCTCACGCGTACTCCAATTCCGACAAGGCCAGTTCCGTGACGCGGTTTCGCCTTCCCGGAACATGCCACCACCTGTCGGATATGGGACATCCGCGCCACGCTTACATCATCATGTTGGAAATAATTCGACACACGGCGCGCCCCCGCGCCTGTATGTCGCCCTCTTGACCTTGCCGGGGGGGCAATCCCCATTTATCCGCCATGACCGATCTGCTTGCAGCCGCGCCCGCGGGCGCGCGCACCAGCCTGGACCTCGACATCACCGGCATGACCTGCGCCTCCTGTTCCGGTCGGGTCGAGCGGGCGCTGCGGCGCGTCCCCGGGGTGCTGGGCGCCGAGGTGAACCTCGCCACCAACCGCGCGCGGGTGATCCGCGAGCAGGGCAGCGCCGATGCCGCCGACCTCGCGGCCGCCGTGCGCCGCGCCGGGTTCGACGCCCGTCCCGCCGCCGCCATCGCCGCCACCCGTGACCCCGCCCCGCAACGCCGCGACGTTATCCATTTGCTCGCCGCCGCCGTGCTGTCGGCGCCGCTGCTTGTCGGCATGGCGGGGCACGTTGTCGGGCTGCCCTGGATGCTGCCGGGCTGGGCCCAGGTGGGGCTGGCCACCGTGGTCCAGGTCTGGCTCGGCGCCCGGTTCTACGTTGCCGGCTGGAAAGCCCTGCGCGCCGGCGCCGCGAACATGGACCTGCTCGTCGCACTGGGTACCTCGGCCGCCTGGGGACTCTCGACCTGGAACCTGCTGACCGCCCCCTCCGGCACCATGCCGGCGCTTTACTATGAGTCCTCGGCCGTCCTGATCACCTTCATCCTGCTCGGCAAATGGCTGGAAACCCGCGCCGTGGGCCAGACCGCCGCCGCCCTGCGCGCGCTCGCCGGCCTGCGCCCCGACACCGCCCGGCTACGTGACGGCCAGACCATCCCGATCGGCCAGGTGGTGGTGGGCGACGTGGTGGTGGTGCGCCCGGGCGAGCGCATCCCGGTCGATGGCATCGTGCTGGAAGGGGGCGGCGGCGTCGACGAATCCATGCTTACCGGCGAGAGCCTGCCGGTGGAGAAGGAGCCCGGCGCGACCGTTGCCGGCGGCGCCATCCTGAGCGACGGCGCGCTCGTGCTGCGCACCACCGCGGTCGGCGCCGAGACGGTGCTGGCCCGCATCGTCCGCCTGGTCGAGGGCGCGCAGGCCTCCAAGCCGCCGATCCAGCGCCTGGTGGACCGCGTCAGCGCCGTCTTCGTTCCCGCCGTGCTGGCGGCGGCGTTGGTGACATTCCTGGGCTGGTGGGTGGCAGGCGCGGGCGTATCGACCGCCCTGCTGACCGCGGTCGCCGTTCTCGTCGTTGCCTGCCCCTGCGCCCTCGGCCTCGCCACCCCCGCCGCGATCATGGCCGGCACCGGCGCGGCGGCGCGCCGCGGCATCCTGATCCGCGACGCCGCCGCGCTGGAACGGGCTTATGCCGTCACCCTGGTCGCCTTCGACAAGACCGGCACGCTCACCGAGGGCCGTCCGGACCTGGTCGCCATCGTTCCGGCCACCGGCCTTACCGAGGCGGCGGTGCTGCGCCTGGCCACCGCGCTGCAGGCCAACAGCGAACACCCGCTGGCCGAGGCGGTGCGTCGCCGCGCCGTCGCCGCGCCGTCGGCCGAGAATTTCCGCGCGCTGCCCGGCCGCGGCGTTGCCGCCACCGTCGAGGCCGCCACCCTGCTGCTCGGCAGCCGCCGCTTGCTCGACGAGGCCGGTATCGTCCCCGGTGCCCTGGCGGAGGCCGCCGCCGCGCTGGAATCGCAGGGCCGTACCGTCTCCTGGCTGGCGGAGACCGCTCCCGTGCCGCGCCCGCTTGGCCTGCTCGCTTTCGGCGAGGCGCCGCGCGCCGGTGCCCGCGAGGCTGTCGCCACGCTGCGCCGCGCCGGCATCGACATTGTCCTCCTTACCGGCGATTCCCGCGGCGCCGCCAACGTCCTCGCTGCCGCGCTGGGCATCGACCGTGTCGTTTCGGAGGTTCTGCCGGAAGACAAGGCCAAACAGGTTGCCACCCTGCGCCGCCAGGGTGCGGTGGTGGCGATGGTCGGCGACGGCATCAACGACGCCCCCGCCCTGGCCGCGGCCGATGTCGGCATGGCCATGGGCACCGGCACGGACGTCGCCATGCACACTGCCGGCATCACCCTGATGCGCGGCGATCCCGCCCTGGTGGGGCAAGCCCTCGACATCGCGCGGCGCACCCACCGCACCATCCGCCAAGGCCTGTTCTGGGCTTTTGCCTACAACGTCATCGGCATTCCGCTGGCCGCCGGCGGCCTGCTCAGTCCCGTCGTCGCCGGCGCCGCGATGGCGGCCTCCAGCGTCAGCGTCGTCACCAACGCGCTCCGCCTGCGACGGTGGGGGGCAAAGTGATCAGCCGAACAACTCTTCCAGCTTGCGGCGCATGACCGAGGGATCGACATCGACGCCGGTCCACAGCGCGATGCCGATCACGCCCTGATTGATCAGCATGCCCAGGCCGTCGAGTGTGCGGCAGCCCCGGGCGGCGGCGGCGCGCAAGAAGGCGCTGTGCGGCGGGTTGGCAATGACGTCCGCCACGATGACGCCGGGCCGCAGGCCGTGCCAATCGAGTTCGGGCTTGGCATCGACATCGGGGAAAAGGCCGATGGATGTGGCGTTGACCAGAATCTCGGTGTCTTCCGGCACCCGGAAGGCGCCGTTCCAGACCACCAGATCCGCCCGCGCCTGCGTCTTATCGTTGATCAGCGCGACGACTTCCTCACCGCGCGCTCGGCTGCGGTTGACGATGGTGATGGACGCGACGCCGGCCATCGCCGCCTCCACCGCGATGGCGCGCGCCGCTCCGCCGGCGCCGAGCACGACGATCCGCTTGCCCGCGAGGTCGGCGACGGTGCGCAGCGAGGCGATGAACCCTTTGCCGTCGGTGTTCTCGCCGATCAGCCGGCCGGCGCGATTGACGACGCAGTTCACCGCGCCGATGACCGCGGCGGACTCCGCCAGCCCATCCAGATGCGCGATCACCGAGACCTTATGCGGTTTCGAGCAGTTGAAGCCGAGCCAGCCCATCGCGCGCGCGCCCCGCACGGCGTCGCCAAGGTTTTCCGGCGACACCTCGCAATTGATGTAGCGCGCATCCAGCCCGTGATGGCGATAGGCAGCCTCCACCATCGCCACGGTCGGATTCTGGGCGCACGGCATTGCGAAGAGTCCAGTCAACTGGCTCAGGAAATTGTGGGCTTTGCTCATAACCTCGTTTCCTTGCGTCTCCATCCGAGAGCCGGATGCCTCGAAGATCTCTCATCGGACGGATACAGCATCGTCGCCGCCGCGTCACGCCAGGTCGCGGTTCTCCAGTGCCCGCACTTTCGCCAGCCGGCGCTGGTGGCGCGCCGCGCCGCTGAAGCGCGCCGCAAGAAAGGTCTCGACCAGTTCGAGAGCGAGTGATGGCCCGATCACCCCGCCGCCCAGACAGAAGACATTCATGTCGTCATCTTCAACGCCTTGATGGGCCGAGAAGACGTCGTGGATCAGGGCGGCACGAACACCGGGCACCTTGTTCGCGGCGACGGATGCACCGACACCACTGCCGCAAAGAGCGATGCCGCGGTCAACCGCACCGGCGGCAACGGCCTTTGCCAAGGGGATGATGAAGTCCGGGTAGTCGTCTGCCGGGTCCAGCCGGTGCGCGCCGAAATCCACCACCTCGTGGCCCGCTGCCCGCAACGACTCCGCCATCTCCTGTTTCAGGCCGAACCCGCCATGGTCGGCGGCCATTCCCACACGCATGATCGCCTCCTCCCCCTCCACCGGTCCGCTCTGATCATCGCTGCCACAGGATGCGTGCGTCTTCCAGCGGGATCGCCACGTCGTCGCGGTACGGTGTTACGCGCGCGGTATAGTCCGCGGCCGGGCGAACCGCGGACACGGTGGCACTGTAGACATGGCCGCCGGACACACCGCGAACGCGCTGCATTTCCAGCCGCACGGGAGCCCCGTCCCCGACGCCGTCGGCGTAAAGCTCCACCCGCACCGCCCCGGGGTCGAGGTCATGCAGACCAACCTGAACCTCGAATACGTGTTGCCCGCTGTCGGTTTTGACCACGACGTCGCCGAAGCTGAGCGCGGCCCAGTTTTGTTCCAGGGCGTGCCGCCACTTGACCATATCCGCGCCGATGGCGCCCTTGTCGGCGGCCCGCGCACGGTAGGCGGAGGCAGCCGGGACGTAGTGTTGCTCGGTGTATTCGCGCACCGCACGGTTGCTGGAAAAGA
>PLTJ01000357.1 GCA_003164455.1 Acetobacteraceae bacterium | reverse complement strand
ATGCCGGCACGCCGCTGGTGTCCGACCCGGGTTTCCGACTCGTGCGCGCCGCCTTGGAGGCGGGGCTGCCGGTCGGCGCGGTGCCGGGAGCGAATGCGGCGCTGCTGGCGCTGACGCTGTCCGGCCTGCCGCCGCAGCCGTTCCTGTTCGTCGGCTTCCTGCCGCCGCGGGGGGCGGCGCGGCGGGCGGCACTGGCGCGTCTGCGGGCCGCCGAGCGGGCGGGGCTGGCGGCCACGCTGCTGTTCTACGAGGCGCCGCACCGGCTGGCCGAGGCGCTCGCCGATCTGGCCGAGGTGCTGGGGCCGCGCCCGGCCGCGGTGGCCCGCGAGATGACGAAACGGTTCGAGGAAGTGGTGCGTGGGACCTTGACCGAGCTTGCCGCCCGCTATGCCGACGCCCCGCCGCGCGGCGAAATCACCCTGGTGGTCGGCCCGCCGCCTGACGAAGAACCGCCGGCCGAAGCCGACCTGGACGCCCTGCTGCGCGCGGCGCTGGAGGGCCACAGCCTGAAGGAGGCGGTGGCGGAAGTGACGGCGGCGACCGGCCTGCCGCGGCGGGTGGTCTATGCCCGGGCGCTGGCGCTGGGCGGGCGCTGACTTGCCGTCGCGGCGCGGAAGCGCGATGGGATCATCCGCCATTGCCCGCACAAGAGGAGACTCCGCCATGCGTGCTGTCGCCACCCTGCGCCCCCTGCCGATCGCCGACGAAGCCGCGTTGCAGGACGTCGTGCTGCCCGAGCCGCGCGCCGAGGGGCACGACCTGCTGGTCCGCGTCGCCGCGGTCAGCGTCAACCCGGTCGACACCAAGATCCGCACCCGCGCCGATCCCGGCGGGGTGGCGAAAGTGCTGGGTTGGGACGCCGCCGGCACCGTCGAGGCGGTCGGACCGGCCTGCACGCTATTCCGGCCCGGCGACGCCGTGTTCTACGCCGGTGCGATCGACCGCCAGGGCAGCAACAGCGAACTGCAACTGGTGGACGAGCGCATCGTCGGGCCGAAGCCGGCCTCGCTGTCGTTCGCGGCGGCGGCGGCGCTGCCGCTGACCGCGATCACCGCCTGGGAGATGCTGTTCGTTGCGTTGCAGGTGCCGCGCGGCGAGGCCGCCACCGGGGAGGCGCTGCTGCTGATCGGCGGCGCCGGCGGGGTCGGCAGCATCGCCATCCAGTTGGCCCGCCAGCTGACCGGGCTGCGGGTGATCGCCACCGCCGCGCGCCCGGAGACGCGGGCCTGGTGCCTTTCGCTCGGTGCCCACGACGTGGTGGACCACCATGGCGACCTGCCGGCCCAGTTGACGGCGATCGGCGCGGGTCAGGTGCGCACCGTGTTCTCGACCAACAACACCGACGGCCACTGGCCGGCGATCGCCACCGTGCTGGCGCCGCGCGGCCGGGTCGGCCTGATCGACGATCCGGGGCCGTTCGACATTGCGCTGATCAAGCGCAAATCGGGCTCGATTCACTGGGAGTTCATGTTCACCCGGCCGCTGTTCGCCACCCCCGACATGGCCGAGCAGCACCGCCTGCTGGCCGAGGTGTCGCGGCTGGTCGATGCCGGCACGATCCGCACGACGCTGACCGAGACCCTCGGCCCGATCACGGCGGCGAACCTGCGCCGCGCGCACGCGCTGATCGAAAGCGGGCGGACCCGCGGCAAGATCGTGCTGGAGGGTTTCCCGGCCTAAAGCGTGATCGCTATTCTGATAGGCGAAACGATCACGCTCTAAATCTTTATTTGATACCAACCGCCCCCAATGATGGAAGAGTCATCATTGGGGTCGGTTGGTGTTACTTGGTGGTGCCGATCTCACGGTCCCACTTCTCGAACATCGCGACGAGAGGCTTGGCATCGAGCGGCGGCTCGATCGGGTTGTTGGCGATCAACGCGTCGTATTCCGGTCGGCCGAAGCGCTTGAAGAGGTCCTGGCTCTCCTTCGGCGCCATCGTGATCGGCACGTTTTTTATCGCCGGACCGGGATACATGTAGCCGTGGTCGAACATGAAAGCCTGCTGCTCCGGCTGCAGGATGAAGGCGATCAGGTCCAGGAGGACACCCAGTTTCTCATCGGAAACACCCTTGGGGATGGCGACGTAATTGGCATCGCCCACCCAGTGGAAGCCCTTCAGGGTGCCGACCTTGTATTCCTCCGGCACGATGCCAAGGAAGCGCGGGTTGACGTCCCATCCGGTCGTGGTCGCAATGATATCGCGCGACCCTTCAGCGAGTTCCTTCATCGTGGCGGTGGTGCCGGATGGATAGTACTCGATGTACTTGTTGATCTCCTTGAGGTACGCCCAGGTCTTCTCCCAGCCATTGATCGGCTCCAGGGGATCCTTGTCGCCGAGGATGTAGGGCAGCCCCATGACGAAGGTGCGTCCCGGCCCGGAATTCGCCGGCCGCGCATACATGAATTTGCCGGGATGGGCCTTTGCCCAGGCCAGCAACGTCTCGACCGTGTCCGGCATGTCTTTCACGCGTTCGGGGGCATATTCCAGAAGCGGGCCGGAGGGGTACCAGTCGTCGACGAAGGCCTGCCCGCGTGCCATCTTTTGCATCGCGTAGGCGCCGGGCAGGTAGAGCTTCTCAAGGTCTGGAAACTTCGCCGCATACTTGGGAAGGATCTCGGTCCAGAGTCCCTGTTCCATGCCGGCGGCCAGGCCATCATTGCCGGTCAGCACGAAATCGATGTCGAGCCGCCCGGCGTCCTGCTCGGCCTTGAGCTTGCCGGCGAGTTCGGGCGCCGGCCCTTCCGTGAAGACGAACTTCGAGACCAGATCCTTGTGCGTATCGGCGAACTTTTGCAGGGCGCTCTGGCTGAGTTGCAGGTCCCCGGCGACATCGATCACGTTGATGACCAGCGGTGCCTTTGGCTTCGGAAACGTCTGGGCGGCGGCAAATCTCGGCGCCAACGCCGCGGTGACTCCGACCGCCACGGCACCGATGACGGCATCGCGCCGCGTCGTCACCATGTGTTTCTTGATCTGTTCCATGACATTCCTCAACGCTTATGGTTTCTGGCTAGTCGCCCTCGATCATTCGCCGACGCTGTCAGGCAAGTGCCGAAGCAGTGCCGACGAAAGCGGATCGAGGAACAGGTGGCAGGCCGGATGCCGGCGCAGGATGGTGGCAGGCACCATCGGCGTGACCGGTCCTTCAAGAGTATCGCGCACAGCCCCAGCCTTGCGGCTGTCGGGTACCGCCAACACGACAAGCCTGCTCTTCATGATTTGCGCGATCGTCATGGAGATGGCCTGTTCCGGCACATCGTCCAGCGTCGCGAACCAGCCCTCGCCAAGCTGCTGGCGGCGGCAACGTTCATCCAATGGAACGACACCGAATGGCTTGGCGTCGTTGAAGTCGGCAGGCGGATCATTGAAGGCGAGATGGCCGTTCTCGCCGATGCCGGCGAACGTGACATCGATCGGGTGCTGCGTAATCAGCGCGCCGACGCGCGCCAACTCAGCCCCGAGATCCGGAGCATCGCCCCGGATGGCGTAAAAGCTGCCAAGCCTGGGCAGGAGGCTGGTAAAGCGCTCGTTAAGGTAACGCCGGAAGCTCGCCGGGTGGCTATCCGGCATGCCAATGTATTCGTCGAGATGGAAGACATTGACCAGAGACCAGTTGAAGTCGCGCCTCAGTACGAGTGCCGCAAATAATTCAAACTGACTTGCGCCCGTCGCAACCACGATGTTGGCGCTGTCTTTCGAGTCGATCGCGGATCGTATCGCATCCGCTCCAAGTGCTGCCGCAGCATTTCCCACTGCTTTTTTGTCGGGCTCGACATGTATCTTTATCATTGTCTGCCATCCAACTTGGGCGCCGTGAGCAGAACGTCCTCGGAACAGTCAGTATCGCCAATCCAGGGCAGTGTCCAGGGCGGCCGGCAGGAGCAGGAAGAACATGGGCCGATTCAACTACCGCGCCAACGCCGCCAGCAAGGCGTCCAACCGCTTGCGGCCCTCCGGCGTGGCGAGCAGGCGGGAGCCCTCGCGGGCGAGGTAGCCGGCCTCGATGGCGCGGGCCAGGGTGTCCGGCTCGAGCGCGTCATCGAGGGCGACGCCGGTGCGGGCGGCGAAGCGGACGGCGTCGATGCCTTCCGACAGACGCAGGCCCATCAGCAGCGCCTCGCGAGCGCGATCCGGGGCTTCAACGGGCGTTTCCTCGGTGCTGCCGTGGCCCTCGCGTTCGACGCGCTCGGCCCAGGGCTCGGGGGCGCGGTGGCGGCGGGTGGCCAGCAGGGCGCCGCCAAGCGTGATGCGGCCGTGCGCGCCGGGGCCGATGCCGGCGTAGTCGCCGTAGCGCCAGTACTGCAGATTGTGCCGGCTCTCCGCGCCGGGGCGGGCGTAGTTGGAAACCTCGTAGGCCAGCAGGCCGAACCGGGCCGCTTCCTCGCCGGTGGCGTCGTAGAGCGCGGCGGCGGCATCGTCATCGGGCAGCACCAGTTTGCCCTGCCGGTGCAGCGCCTCGAAGGCGGTGCCGGGCTCGATGGTGAGCTGGTAGAGCGACAGGTGGTCGGCGGCGAGCGCCAGCGCCCGGCGCAGTTCGGCCCGCCAGGCCGGCAGGGTCTGGCCGGGGCGGGCGGTGATGAGGTCGAAAGAGAGACGGGGGAACAGGGCGCGCGCCGTCTCCAGCGCCGCGATCGCCTGGGCGGCCGAATGCTTCCGCCCCAGCGCGGCGAGCGATACGTCGTCCAGCGCCTGCACGCCGAGCGACAGCCGGTTCACCCCGGCGGCGCGGAAGGCGGCGAGGCGGGTGGTCTCGACGCTGGTGGGGTTGGCCTCCAGGGTTATTTCCAGGTCGGGCACGGGGGCGAACAGGCGGGTGGCGTCGGCGATCAGGGCGGCGACGGTGGCGGGGTCCATCAGGCTCGGCGTGCCGCCGCCGAAAAAGATCGAGGCGAGCGGGCGGCGGCCGAGGCGGGCGGCNNTCGCGCACATGGCTGTTGAAGTCGCAATACGGGCACTTGGCCAGGCAGAACGGCCAGTGGATATAGAGGGCGAGCGGTTCCATCCGCGCCTCTATAGCGCAACTCTGATCAGGAGAGAGCATGCCGCAACGTCCGGCGAGCGGGTCCGCGCCGGATATTCGCCAGGATGGGTGAGGGCGGACCGGCCTCCTCCGATCGCCCTTGCACCGCCACCGATGGCGTCCTATGTTCCCTTTATGTTCTATTAACGCGGTGGGGTCAGGTCATGGACGTTCGGGGGCGGAATCGGCAGTACCAGACAAACAACGGGCGGGAACTGGCGGTGTGGTCGTTCGGTCTGCTGTGCGGCCTCGGCGCCGCGGCGGCGAACCAGGCGTTGCTGCTGCCCCTTGGGCTCGCCCTCGCGCTGGCGGGCGGACTGCCCCTGATCGGACTCGCGCTGCGCCGCCTGCTGCGCCCGCGGCCGCGCGCGGTGGTGTGGCAGGAGCCATCCTGGGACACGCCCTGAACGAACCGGCTCCCTGATCCGGCCGGTTTGCCGCGCGCGCGGCGGCGGATTATAGAGCCGCATGTCGCGTCTCATCCGCTTAACCGCGATCGCCCTTGCGCTCGCCGTGCTGGCCGGCTCGGCGGTGTTGTGGCTGCGCCCGGGCGGGCTGAGCGGGGCCCCCCGCCGGGCCGCCGGCATCGCCACGCCGGGCGGCGTGCAGGTCGGCGGACCCTTCACGCTGGTTGACGATACTGACAAGCCGGTCACCGAGGCGAGCTGGCCCGGCCACTGGCTGTTGATCTACTTCGGCTACACCTTCTGCCCCGACGTCTGCCCCACCGAGCTGCAAACCATCGCCACCGCGCTCGACGCGCTCGGCCCGCAGGCCGCCCAGGTGGTGCCGATCTTCATCACCATCGACCCGGAGCGCGATACCCCCGAGCTCATGGCCGGCTACGTGAAGCTGTTCGACGACCGGCTGATCGGCCTGACCGGCACGCCGCAGCAGATCGCCGCTGTTGCCCGCGCCTACAGGGTGTATTACGCCAAGGTGACGCCGAAGGAATCGACGACCTACCTGATGGACCACTCGTCCTTCATCTACCTGATGGGGCCGGATGGAACGCTGCGAATGTTGTTTGATCCGGCTACCAGTGCACAGGACATTGCCGGGGCGATTCGTAAGCGCCTGTCGGCGGCGAGCTGAGGGGGACGAGACGAAGGATGGGCAGCGTGATCGCACGGCAGGGATGGACAAGGGACGAACCGGGACGTGAGTGAAGGCGACGACTCCGCACGGGAAGGCTCCGGCTCAGGCGCGCCGCGCTACAGCCGGCGGCTGTCGGACAAGATTCTGATCGCCTTCCATCACGCCTGCGATCAGGCGGATTTCGAAGTGGCCGAGCAACTCCTGCACATCCTGGAGACTATGCTGACACGCCGCCCCTACACGCCGGACGGCAACCGCAGACGCAGCATCGAGAGCCTGGTGGCCGCCCACGAACGCCTGTGGCACCTGCGCCACACCGACGCCGGTGAGGAGTAGGCGGCTCCGTCCGAAAAAGCCTGGCCGGTCCTTATCGGCTCTGACCGCGTCGCGATCTTGCCTCGATGTTCCGCCGTCGCGGCGGTGGTCGTTCCTTGAACTTCTCGGACGAATACCTGACAGGCCGGCCCATGGCGGGGGCGTGGCCTCGGGCCGAATCCGCGCAGGAATTTTATCGGACCCCCCTTGAACTTGCCCTCTGAACCCATGCCGGCTAGCTTACGAAATCGAATAGCGACATCGCCAATAACCATGGAAACGTCAGGCTCATATCCTTTCGTCGGGACCGGCATCTGCCCTTCCGGGGCCGTCCCGCCGGCCAGCATGTTCCGAGATCAAACCAATACCGGACGAGCGATTCTCTGCCGGCATCGGGCGGAAGGCCCATCCCCCGATGCGTGAGGCCATCGCATCTGCCGGCAACCCCGTAAGTATCGATAAATAGAAGAGGAACGGACCATGCCATTGGATTTGCAATCGCTTCCGGATGGCGAGAATACCGCGGTACTGGACCGCGCCGTCCTGAAAGCAGCCAAGCGGCTCCTGCCCATGCTGATTCTGATGTACGTTTTGTCCTACATGGACAGGGTGAATATCGGCTTTGCCAAGCAGGCATTCCAGCTTTCCACTGGCGTATCGGAGGCGGCTTTCGCCTTCGGCGCGGGGATCTTCTTCATCGGCTACGCTCTTTTCGAATTCCCCAGCAATCTCGCCCTGCACAAATTCGGCGCCCGCAGATGGATGGCCCGCATCATGATAACGTGGGGCATTGTTGCGAGCATGATGCTGTTTACCAGAAGCGATACCTCCTTTTCGGTTATCCGGTTCCTTCTCGGCGCGACCGAGGCTGGTTTCTTCCCCGGCGCCATCCTCTACATGACATATTGGTTCCCGGCAAAGTCGAGGGGCCGGATTCTCGGACTGTTCTATTTCGGTTCTCCCGTCGCCATGATATTCGGCGGGCCCATCTCCGGTGCCCTGTTGGACATGGACGGGCTGATGGGATTGCAGGGCTGGCAATGGCTGTTCCTGATCGAAGGCATCGGCACGATCCTGATCGGCTTCTTCGTGTTGGTGTATCTGACCGACCGGCCGAAGGACGCCAAGTGGCTGACGGAGGAAGAACGCACGGTGCTGCAGGGCGCCATCACCGGCGAGGAAACCCACAAGGCGGACGCCGGTCATCAGAAACTTGGCCGGGCCATGCTCGACCCCAACCTTCTGCATTTCACCGTGATCTATTTCTGCATCCAACTCGCCGGCTACGGCTTCGCCTTCTATATGCCAAGCATGGTGAGTGCCCTGATGAACATGAAGATCGGCTTGGCCGTCGGTTCCATTGCGTCGATTCCCTGGCTGTGCGCCGTCATCGCGGCGACGTTCTATCCGGCCTACGCGGTGAAGCACGGGTACCGGCACAGCATGGGGTGCATCGCCATGCTGTCGATCGCCATCGGCCTGTGCGCCGCCGGCAATCTGTCGCCGGTTTTCGCCATGGTCGCGCTCTGCTTCGTCGCCATGGGCATCATCTGCGTGCAGCCGATCTTCTGGACCTTCCCGTCGGGATATTTCGGTGGCCTGGCGGCCGCCGGTTCGCTCGCGGTCATCAACTCCATCGGCAATCTCGGCGGCTTCGTGGCGCCGAACATCAAGGTCATGGCCGAAGCGCATTTCGGCCCGAATGCCGGGCTGTACACGCTCGCCTCGGCACCCTTCATCGCGGCCGTGCTGTTCCTGTTCCTGCGAAGGGACACGGTCGTTCACCATGAGGATGCGCACGCGCTGGCGGCTGACGACTGAGAAAATCGCCTTGAACTGACGGGGCTGAGGAGATGCTCCAGGTATCTCCTCAGCTTTTTCTACCCGGTGACTACAGTGCCGGCGGCCGCCGCGCCGAGGTCGCCTGTTCGAACGCATAGGCCAGCCGAAGCAGGCTCGCCTCGCTCCAGGCGCGGCCGGCGAAGGTGGCGCCCAGCGGGTAATCCGGTGTGGCGCGTCCCTGCACCCCCTTGATGAACCCTGCCGGCACCAGCACGCTCGGGTAGCCGGCCTTGGCGGCGATCGCGGCGCCCGTGGCGGCGGGAAACAGCACCGCGTCCAGCCGGTGGCGGTCCATATACGCATCCAGCCCGTGCGTGCGCGAGGCCAGCAGATCGTGCCGGCGGGCGGCGCGGTATTCCGGCTCGGACAGATCGCCGCGCGTGCCGGCGGCGGCGAGGAAGATGTCCTGTCCGAAGCGCAGCGCGCGCCCGGCGTGCGTCGCGTTGAACGCCACCAGGTCACCGAGGCTGCGCATGCCGGTCTCGCGCGCCCAGTCGCGCAAGTACAGGGCCATGTCGTGTTTTAGTTCATAGACGAACACGCTGGGAATGCGTGCGACCTGGTGGCGCTGCGGGCTCTCGGGGTTGCGGTTGAGCAGCGGAAATTCGCAGGCCGGGCCGGGCAGCCAGCCCTCGGTGGGGATGTTGGCGCGCACCACGGTGGCGCCGCCGTCCTGCAGCGCGGCGATGGCGCGTTCCATCACCGCCTTCACCAATGTGGGCTGCGGTCCGTAATAGACATCGTTGCCCGGCTCCGACGGATCGCCCGGTACGCCGATACGCGCCCCGCGCAGCCCGTCGCGGTCGAGCGCGGAAAGATAGTCCGGTGCCGCCGGCGCATGCAGTGTGGCCGCGTCGAGCGGATCGGGGCCGGCCAGCACGCCGAGCAGCAGGGCGGCGTCGCGCACGGTGCGGGTCATCGGCCCCGCGGTGTCCTGGCTGTGCGCGATCGGGATGATGCCGGCGCGGCTGACCAGCCCGACGGTCGGCTTCACCGTCACCAGCCCGTTCATGTTGGCCGGCGACAGCAGCGAGCCCGAGGTTTCGGTGCCGATCGCGCCCGCCGCCAGCCCGGCCGCCACTGCGACGGCGGAGCCGGAACTGGAGCCGCCGGGCAGAACGTACGGCGTGCCGCGCGCATCCACTTCCGTGGCGTAGGGGTTCAGCACCTGTCCGCCGAGGGAGGAATAGCCCGACGGCATGCCGACGGCGAGGATGTTGGCGAACTCGGTGAGGTTGGTCTTGCCGAGCAGCACCGCGCCGGCCTCGCGCAGCTTCGTCACCACGGTGGCGTCGCGGGCGGCTTTCGCGCCCTCCAGCGCCAGCGAGCCGGCGGTGGTGGGCTGAGCGTCGCCGGTGGCGATGTTGTCCTTGACCAGGATGGGAATGCCTTCCAGCGGGCGGCGGTCTGTTGTTCGCGCGTCGCTGGCGGCGGCGAGGGCGTCGGCCTCGGGATTGACCAGACGGATGGAATTCAGCCGTTGGCCGCCGCGGTCGTGCGCCTCGATGCGGGCACGATAAGCGGCCACCAGCGCGGCGGCGGTGGTGCGGCCGGCGGCAAGCTCGGTCAGCAGCCCCTCGATCGTCGCGTTTTGCACGTCCATTGCCGCCTCCGTTCGCGCCACCGGGCGCTGGTGGATGGCAGTGTTGCCGGGGCTGGTCCTTGCGCTCAAGGCCCTTTGCTGCATCCTCCGGGGCGACGCACCGAACTTGACCCGCGACACAAGGAAGCGGGCTGAACGCACGAGGAAACCATGACCGATACACCGGCTTTTGCCTGCGATTGCCACCTCCACGTTTTCGGCGATCCGGCGCGCTATCCGCCGGCGGCACAGCGCGCTTACACACCGGTCGCGGCGACACTGGCACAGTGGCGCGCCATGGCGCAGCCGCTCGGCCTGCAACGCCTGGTGCTGGTGCAGCCCAGCGCCTACGGCACCGACAACACCTGCATGCTGGACGCCTTGCGCGCGGCTGCCGGCACGGCGCGCGCCGTTGCCGTGATCGACGAGGCGACGCCCGACGCTGCACTGTCCGCCATGGCCGCGCTCGGCGTGGTTGGCGTGCGGCTGAACCTGATCACCGGCGTTTCGGTCGACCCCACCCGGGTTCCCGCCGTGCTGCGCGCCACCGCTGCCCGCATCGCCAAACTGGGCTGGCACCTGCAACTGCTCGCCCAGGGCGCGCTGATCGACAACATCGCCGACATCATCCCGACACTGGGCGTGCCGGTGGTGTTCGACCACATGGCCAGCGTGCAGGCCGCCCTCGGCCCCGATCAGCCCGGCCTCAACGCCGTGCTGCGCCTGCTCCGCGAGGGCAAGTGCTGGATGAAGGTGTCCGGCGCCGACCACGTCGCCTCCCGCCGCGATGCGCCGGAAGAGGCGCTGGCGATCATGCGCGCCATGATCGAGGCCAACCCGGACCGCGTGGTGTGGGGCACGGACTGGCCCCATATCGGCCCGCTCACGAACGAAGGCGGCAGCCAGAAAGTCTCCTACCTGCCGCTCGACAACGCCGCCCTGCTGGCGGTGCTGCGCCGCGCCGCCGGCGATGCCACCAACCACATCCTGGCGGACAACCCGGCGACACTGTACGGCTGGAAGTGAGGCGAGGGGCTCTGCGCCAGGGGCCGGAAGGTCCCCATAGGCGCGAAGATAAGACCAGGGGTTTCACCCCTGGACCCCACCCTACGGTTGCCACGGAAGTGCGGAATGAATCGTTTGTGAGTTGTCTAACGGCTTGAGGGCCGAATCGATGGTTGCCGTAGTCACGGCGAGGTCGATTCGCATGTCTGAGGCAAGTCT
>PLTJ01000096.1 GCA_003164455.1 Acetobacteraceae bacterium | reverse complement strand
TAGTTGGTCGGCGCGCCGCTCTTCTCCGAGCCGTATTTCGGCGCCGACTTCGAGTGCAGGTTCAGCGCGCCGGCGAGGATATCGGTGAGCAGCTTGCCCGACGCGATGGTGCCGTAGCCGCCGATCGAGTGGAAGCGGATGCGGAACGCGCCTTCCGGCAGCAGGTTCGGGTTGGGCTCGGTCTCGAGCGCCATGAACTCGGTCTCGGGATAGGCGGCCTTCATCCGCGCCTGCAAGCCGGCCATCCGCTCGGTCGGGTGCTTCGTGAAGAACTGCGAGCCAAGATAGATGAACGGCGCGCTGTCCTTCTTCTCCATGTTCTTGAAGGCGGCGACCATGTGGCGCGGCTGCAGGTCATGCGCGCCGAGGCCGAAGATCGCGGTGGTAACGCGCGGCAGGGCGTTAATCGCCGGGATGCCGGCATGGCGCACGCCGTCGGCGTTTTCGCGCGCCTTGAACAGCGCCTGCTCCACCATGCCGGTCAGCGCGGTGACGTCCGAGCGCTCCAGCACGGTCACGGCCTTCTTGCCCTTCAGCACAGCGATCAGTTCGGCTTCCGGGAAGGGCTGCAGCAGCTTGATTGAAACCACGCCGACCTTCTTGCCCTGGCGGCGCAGATGGGCGGCGACCGCTTCGGCGTCGTCGGTGACCGAGCCGAGGCCGATCATCACATAGTCGGCGTCATCGGCCATGAAGGTCATGACCGGCTTGTATTCGCGTCCGGTCAGGTCGGCGTACTCGACCATCGCCTCGCGCACAAAGTGCGGCACCTCGCTGACGAAATGGGTGCGGTGATCGACCGAGCCGGCCTGAAAGTCGGGCTGGTTCTGCACCCCGCCGGTAAGGCCGGGGTTGTCCACATCGACCAGCGCGGGAACCCGCTGGCGGGTGCCCTTCTCCGGCGCGTTCAGCCACTGCCGGCGCCACTGGGCCTGCAGTTCGTCGGGGATCCAGCCCAGCGTGTTGGCGACGAATTCGCCGGCATTGTCCGGCTCGATCGCCTCGGCGTTGGCGTCGAGGTAGGCCTTCAGCTGCGCCAGATCGTCCGGCGCCAGGTCGGCCTGGTGGCGCGACAG
This sequence comes from Acetobacteraceae bacterium, assembly GCA_003164455.1. Lineage (GTDB taxonomy): Bacteria > Pseudomonadota > Alphaproteobacteria > Acetobacterales > Acetobacteraceae > Rhodovastum. The sequence continues at coordinate 6,038 of PLTJ01000096.1, read as the reverse complement.
GTACTGCTTGAGCTGGAACACGCGCCCCTTGGCGCCGAACAGCATTTCCTGCGCGACCGTCGGCGCCTTCATGCGCCCGGCCGGGTCGCCGAGGAATTCCCTGAGCAGCTCGGGCTCGGGCATCAGCGCTTCGCTCAGCATGTGGCTGGTGGCGAAGCCGTCCATGCAGTTGGCCACCGGGATCAGCGAGGTCGCGCTGACCTTGTAGGAAATGGCGGCGAGGTCGGCGGCTTCCTGCGGGTTGCTGCCGAACAGGATGGTGTAGCCCGACGACAGCAGCGCATAGACGTCGTCATGCCCCGCCATCACGTTCAGCGAATGTTTGGAGACGACGCGGGCGGCCACCTGCAGGACGAAGCCGCCGACCTTCTTGCCGACGGTGACGTAGTGCGATTCCAGCCCATACAGGATGCCCTGGCTGGAGGAGGCGTTGGAGACGTACTTGCCGCCGGTCAGCGCCGCGCCGAGCGCGCCGCTCTGGGCCGAATGCTCGCCTTCCGGTTCGAAGAAGAAGGGGTGCTTGCCCCACACATTGCATCCGCCACCGGCCCGGAATGCCTCGTAGATCTCCGATATTTCGGTCGAAGGGGTAATCGGATAGCCGATAACGCCGCCGCAGACATGCCCCATGACCTGGGCAACTGCCCCGTTACCATGGATGACGCTCGGAATACCGGGGTACTTGTTGTTCATTTGGGCCTCAGTGTTGATGTCAGTGTTACCGCGCGAGCAGCTTCTTGCGGCTGTCGCGCTGTCCTGCCGGGGCAAACGGTCGGCCGGGCTTATAGCGCATGCCTGCGACGCAATCACGCATCCGGCATCCCGGCGTTCGCAGGTCGCATATGCGTCGACGGTCGCATTGCAGAGGGCTGGTGCGCACCGAGGCCGTGCCCCGCGCGATCGTCAGGCCGACCGAGCGTGTCATAGTCGCCGGTTTTCTAGCCACACCCGTCCCCAGGCTGCAAATGTGCACGGAAACTAGGCGGGGCAGATGTGAACCGCCTTGATGCATGTCAAGTCCGGGGATCGCGGACCCTCGTTCCCCTGGTCTCGATACCCCGCCAAAAGTAATGGCAGCCCCGCGCCAGCCGGGCCTTGGGGGACCAGCCCTGGCTGTCCCCGCCGTTCAGTGCGCCATGAACACCGGTACGGTCATTTCCGACAGCAGGCTGCGGGTCACCCCGCCGAAGACCATTTCGCGCATGCGCGAGTGGCTGTACATGCCGGTCACCAGCAGGTCGGCGCCGATATCGGCGGCGTAGGACAGCAGCGCGTCGCCCTCCGGGATGTCGGTCGCCACCGTATGCGCCGCCTCGGCCTGGATGCCGTGGCGGGCGAGGTGCAGCGCGATATCCGCCGCCGGCACGTCGCCGTCGCCGCGGATGCCGCGGCGCGGGTTGATCGACAGCACCGTAACCTTGTGCGCGTGCTGCAAGATCGGCAGGGCATCGTTCACCGCGCGCGCCGCCTCGGCGGTGGCGTTCCAGCCGACCAGCACGTCCTGCCCCACCACCGGGAAGTTGCCGGCGAACGGCACCATCAGCAGCGGGCGGCCGCAGGCCATCAGCGCGGTGGCCGGCAGATCCACCACTCGCCCGCCGGTGGGCGCGCGCGGGTCGTTCTGGCCGAGCACAATCAGGTCCGCATAGCGGCCATGCAATGCCACCACCTCGCCGGCGAGGCCCTCGACCACCCGCCATTCGCCTTCCAGCCCGTCGTGGTGCAGCCGGTCCAGGAACGCCTCTTCGATGTGGTTCGCCTCGGCGACCGCGGTGCCGCGCATGCGTTGGACGATGTCCTCGGCGCGTTGCAGGTCGAGGAAGGCCGAGGGAAAGCCGTAGAACATGTCGGGCGGCGGCAGGTCGATCACATACAATCCGGTCAGGTGCGCCCGATGGCGCGCCGCCAGTTCGGCGGCCACCCCCAGCCGCACGGCGGAACGCGCCGAGGCATCGAGGTGAACCAGGATATCCTTCAGCTCCATGGCGGTTTCCTCCGTCGTCGGGCTGTTTGCGCCCGGTTTTTCAAGTCGCGTGCGCGGCCAGCGCGGCTTTCATGCGCTCGGCGGTGAAGGGGGCCTCGCGCAGGCGGATGCCGGTGGCGTCGAACACGGCGTTGCCCAGCGCGGCGGCCACCGGCGCGCAGGCCGCCTCGCCGGCGCCGAGCGGGCGTTCATGCGGCCGGTCGATCAGCTCGATCTCGAGGGCCGGCACGTCCGGGAAGGCCAGAATCGGATAGCTCAGCCAATCCGTGCTGGTGACGCCGGCGCGGTCGAAGCTGACCGCCTCGAACAGGCTGCGGCTGAGCGTTTGCAGGATGCCGCCCTCAACCTGGGCACGCACGCCGTCCGGGTTCACCATCAGGCCGCACTCGTGCACGCAGACCACGCGCTCGACGCGAATCGTGCCACTGGCGCGTTCCACCGCCACGACCATGCCCATGGCGAGGAAATTCTCGGCCCCTTTGTAATGGCAGTAGGCAATGCCACGGCCGCGCATGACCGGCGCGGTGGCGGCGTCCGGGGCGGGCGAGGGCCTGGCCTGCCAGCCCAGCATCGCCGCCGCGCGCTTCAGGGCGGCGATGCCGCGCGGCGCGTCCAACTGGTTCAGCCGGTACTCCACCGCGTCGAGCCCGGCGGCGGCGGCGAGTTCGTCCATGAAGCCTTCCACCGCCATCACGTTGCCGACCTTGCCGGGTGAACGCAGGTTGGACGGGCGCAGCGGCGTGCTTTCCAGCCAGCGCACCGCCGCGCGGAGGTGCGCGATGGCGTAGGGCGGGTCGATGTTCTGCTGGATCATGGCCGAGTTCATGCCGCGCGGCTGATCCAGCCCGGCGGCGTCCACCGCCAGCAACGGCACCGTGCGCAGGCCAGGCGTGTTGGCGGGAAGGAAGGCGACGGTCTCCCAGCCCAGCACGTTCCCGGCCGCGTCGAGGGCGGCGCGGAGATCGAGAATCTGCGGCGGGCCTTTCGGGTCCCAGCCCAGTTCGTCGGCGCGCGACCATTGCACCCGCACCGGCGCGCCGACCGCTTGCGACAGCAGGGCGGCGTCGGCGGCGGCGTCGTCGCTGCCGTTGGTGCCGTAGGAGCCGGCGCCGTTCACGTAGATCACCCGCACCCGCTCAGGCGACAGGCCGAGGAAGCGGGCGAGCAGCGGGCGGGCGTTGTGGGTGATCTGCGAGGCCGACCAGATCGTCGCCCCGTCCGCCCGCACGTCGGCCATCGCGCAGGAGGGGCCGATGGAGCCGTGCGACTGGGCGGGCCAGCGGTAGGTCGCCGCCATCACCCGCCCGGCGGCGAGCAGCGGCCCCGGGTCGCCGACCTGGCGCAGCACCTGCTCATGGTCCACCTTCGTAGTACGGACGAAATCGAACAGGTTGTCCGAGCCCGGCAGCGTCTCGGGTGCCGTCCAGCGCGCCGTGAGCGCGCGGGCGGCGCGCTCGGCGTTCCACTCCCGGGGCGCCACCACGCCGAGGAAGTCGCGGATGCGCACCACCCGCACGCCGGGGATGTCGGCAACCGAGCTTTCGTCCACCGCGATCAGCGAGGCGCCGATGGCGGGCGGGCGGATCACCCGGCCATGCAGCATGCCCGGAACGGTTATGTCCTGTACATAAGTGTGCCGGCCGGTGACCTTGGCCGGAATGTCGGGCCGCGGGAAGGAGGTGCCGATCCAGCGGAACGCCGCCGGGTCCTTCAGCGCCGCCGTCGGGTCCACCCGCGTCTCGAAGGCGCCGCCCTCGAGCAGGGCCGCGAAGCCGATGCCGGCGCCGCCGGCGCGCGAGCGCACCTGTCCGTCCATCGCCTCCAGCTCCGCCGCCGGCCGGCCGAGCCGCGCGGCGGCCAGCGCCAGCAGCCGTTCGCGGGCGGTCGCGGCGGCGCGGCGGATTTGCATGGCGCCGACCGGCGTGCCGGTGCTGCCGCCGGTTGGACCTTGGTCGGGCGTCAGCAGCGTGTCGCCTTCGATCATCGCGATGCCCGCCGCATCGACGCCGAGTTCCTCGGCCACCACCTGCCGCATTACCGCGCGCAGACCGGTGCCAAGGTCCACCTTGCCGCTGTAGACCGTGACGGTGCCGTCCGGCGCGATCGCCAGGTAGCCGTCGACGGCATCGGCGGCCGCGGTGCGCGGCCCGGCGGCGGCCGGGCGGGTGGCAAACACCACCACCAGGCCGGCGGCGGCGCCGAACAGGGCGCGCCGCCCGACGGCGGTCACCGGCCGCTTCCGGCCGCGCGCAACACTGCGCGCAGCACGCGCGGATAAGTGCCGCAGCGGCACAAATTGCCCGCCAGCGCGCGGCGCACCAGCGCCTCGCTGGGGTGCGGCACCGCCCGCAGCAGGGCCACCGCCGACATCACCATGCCGTTGCTGCAATAGCCGCACTGCGCGGCCTGCTCGGCGATGAAGGCGGCCTGCACGGGATGCGGCGCCGCCGGGCTGCCGAGCCCCTCCGCGGTGACNNGCCGCAGCCGAACTTGGTGGCGGTCAGCGCCAGCTCGCCGCGCAGCACATAGAGAAGGGGCATGTCATCGTCGTCGAGCGCCACATCGTGGTCGCGGCCGTTCACGTGCAAGGTCACGCTGCGCATCGCCGGCTCCCCCCATGGAGGGGAGGGAGCATAGAACGGCCCGCGCGTGGAAGGCCAGGGCGGAGCCCGGCCTTACCGACTCACCGGGCGGATATGCGTTCCCTCGATCACTTCGTTGGGAACGTTCAGGGCCACCCGCTCGCCCGGGCTCACGCCCGCGGCGACGTTGATCATCACGCCGTCGGTGGAGGCCACCTTCACCGGCCGCAGATGCACGACCCCATCGGCGCCGGTCAGCGCCACCGCGGTCGCGCCGCCGCGTTGCAGCAGGGCGGCGACCGGAATCTGTGGCAGGCTGGTCTGCGGCACCTTCAACGTCACCTGGGCGAAACTGCCGGGCAACAGGAAGCCGTCGCGGTTGTCGACGTCCATCTCGACATACAGCGTGCGGGTGCGCGGATCGAGCGAGCCGGCGGTCCGGCTCAGCCGCGCGGCGACGTGGCGGTCGGGGTTGGAGGCATCCGCCACATCGGCGACATCGCCGATATGCACCGCGGCGGCGTCGCGCTGCTCGACATAGGCGCCGACGCGCAGCCGGCTGACGTCGGAAATCGTCAGCACCGGCAGCGAACTCGCCTGGTTGGTGGTGGCGCCCTGCAGCAGCGCGCCGGGGTCGGCGAAACGGCCGGTGATGGTGCCGTCGAACGGCGCGCGCAGGGTCTCGTAGGAGCGCATGGCGGTCAGGTTGTTCACCGTCTCCTGCGCCACCCGCAGGTCGGTCTCGGCCTGCTCGGTCGCCTGCACCGACATATTGCTGGTGGCCAGCAGGCTGCGCGCCCGCACCGCCAGCTTCTGTTTGTTGTTCATGTCGGCCACCGCGGCGGAGTACTGGCTGTCGGTCTCCACCGACTCGATTTCCACCAGCACCTGGCCGGTGTGCACCAGGTCGCCCTTGTCCACATTCACCTTGCGCACATAGCCGGCGATCTTGGCGAACATCGTGGTGGTGAGGTAGGGCTTGGTGTCGCCGAGCAGGACGATGTCGCGGCTGGCCGGCCCCACCGTCACGGTCGCCAGTTCGACGCGCGGGCCGAGGTCGGCCTCCTGCTGCATCGCGATGCGGGCCTGCGCCACCGCGACGGTGCGCCCGTGGCCAAACCACACCGCCCCCACCACCGCAGCCGCCACCAGCAGGACGCCGAACCCATAGAGGACGAAAGTCCTGCCGCGACGGCGAACCGGGACGGTTTCCATCAGTGATGCCCCTCCGTGGTTGGCCCACCCTGCGCCGCCTCCGCGGCGAAGGCGCGGTCGAGATCGTGCAGCCGCGGCGGCTTGCGACGCAACAGCGTATAGAACACCGGCACGATGACCAGGGTGGCGATGGTGGCCGCGATCAGCCCGCCGATCACCGCGCGGCCCAGCGGCGCGTTCTGCTCGCCGGCCTCGCCGAGGCCCAGCGCCATCGGCACCATGCCCATGATCATCGCCAGCGCGGTCATCAGCACCGG
>PLTJ01000454.1:272-5407 GCA_003164455.1 Acetobacteraceae bacterium | reverse complement strand
GACATGGGCGCGGCCGGCCTGACGTCCTCGTCCGTCGAGATGGCCGGCAAGGGCGGCGTGGGACTGGCGCTGAACCTCGACGCGGTGCCGCAGCGCGAGACCGGCATGTCCGCCTACGAGATGATGCTGTCGGAAAGCCAGGAGCGCATGCTGATGGTGCTGCGCCCTGACCGCCAGGATCTGGCGCGGGCGATCTTCGAGAAGTGGGAGCTGGATTTCGCTGTCATCGGCACCCTGACCGATACCGGCCGCATCGTCGTCACCCATCGCGGCGTCGTCGAAGCCGACATTCCGCTTGCCCCGCTGGCCGACCACGCCCCGCTCTACCATCGGCCGACGATCGAGACACCCAAACCGGCCGATCTGGGCGCGGTGGCCGACCCGGTTGGCCTGCCAGCGGCGCTGTTGACCCTGATCGGCTGCCCTGACCTGTGCTCGCGCGCCTGGGTGTGGGACCAGTACGACGCCACGGTGGGCGGGCAGACCGTGCGCCGGCCTGGCAAGGCCGACGCCGCGGTGGTGAAAATCGAGGGCAGTCGGCGGGCGCTGGCGCTGACCACCGACTGCACGCCACGCTATTGCCAGGCCGACCCGGAGGCCGGCGGCGCGCAGGCCGTGGCCGAAGCCTGGCGCAACATCACCGCGACCGGCGCGACGCCGCTGGCGATCACCGACTGCATGAATTTCGGCAACCCCGAAAAGCCGGAGATCATGGGCCAGTTCGCTGCCGCCATCCGCGGCATGGTGGCCGCCTGCACCGCGCTCGACTTCCCGGTCGTGAGCGGCAATGTGAGCCTCTACAACGAGACCGAGCGCCAGCCCATCCAGCCCACGCCCACCATCGGCGGCCTGGGCGTGCTGGCAGATGCCGGCACCGCGGTCGGGCTGGCGCTGCCGCCGGGCTGCGAGCTGGTGCTGATCGGCACCACCGCCGGCCATCTCGGCCAGTCCTTGTGGCTGCGCGAGGTCGCCGGACGGGAGGAGGGGCCCCCTCCCCCGGTCGATCTGGCGGCCGAGCGCCGCAACGGCGATTTCGTCCGCCGCCTGATCCTGGATGGGGAGGTTCTGGCCTGCCACGACGTTTCCGACGGCGGGGTGCTGGTGGCGGTGGCGGAAATGGCGCTGGCCGGCAATCTCGGCGCCGAGCTGGTGGCCGGACCGGACGGGATGGCGCCGCACGAATTCTGGTTCGGCGAGGACCAGGCGCGCTACGTGCTCGCCGTCGACGATGCCCTGGACATCATCGCGGCGGCCGAGGCGGCCGGCGTGCCAGCGGCGACGCTGGGGTTTTCGGCTGGCAGGGATTTGACACTGCCGTCCGGCGACACCATTTCGCTGTCTGAGCTGCGCAAGGTGCACGAGCATTTCATGCCGGCGCTGATGGGCGGCTAAATAACTGAGGGGGTCACGGCACGATGGCGATGTCGGCGAACGAGATCGAGACGTTGATCCGGGTGGCCGTGCCGGATGCGCGCGTGACCATCGAGGATCTTGCCGGTGACGGCGACCACTACGCCGCCACCGTGGTCAGCGAAAGTTTCCGCGGCCTCTCCCGCCTCAGGCAGCACCAGATCGTCTATGCCGCCCTGCGCGGCCGCATGGGGAGCGAGCTGCACGCTCTCGCCCTGCAGACATCCGTCCCCGAGCCAGGAGTCCCGGCATGAGCACCCCCGTCTTCGAGCGCATCCAGTCCGACATCACCGAGAATCCGGTGTTCCTTTACATGAAGGGCAACGCGATGTTCCCGCAGTGCGGGTTCTCGGCGCGGGTGGTGCAGATCCTCACCCACCTGGGGGTGCCCTTCAAGACCGCCAACGTGCTGGAGGACGCCGAGCTGCGCGAGGGCGTCAAGCAGTTCTCCAACTGGCCGACCGTTCCGCAGCTCTACATCAAGGGCGAGTTCGTCGGCGGCTGCGACATTGTCACCGAGATGTACCAGTCCGGCGAGCTGGCGGCGGCGCTGACCGAAAAGGGCATCCCGCACGACGCTTCGGCCTGACGCGTCAGGCCGCCTCGGCCGGCGCGTGCCAGAACGCTTCCAGATGCCCGGCAAGATCGACGTCGGCGACCTTGACGATGTCCTTGGCCAGCGTGCCGGCCAGCCGCGCCACGGCCTCCTGGCCCAGCGCCTCACGTAAATCGTGCAGGGCATGCGTGGGCGCCACCAGCACCAGGTGGTCATACTCGCCACCGGTCGCCGCCGTGTTCATCTGATCGGCGAGATAGCGCACAAAATCCTGCTTGGCGGCGCGGTGCGGATCGGTCTTCGGCTCGATCGCATGGCGCGCGGGATTGGCGCTTTCGTAGGAACGGCCCGGCTCGCCGGTGCCGAGATCGGCCGACCGGCGATGCGCCGTGGTGGAGTCGAGGCTGCTGATGGTGCGAAACTGCTGGCGCGCCGCCGGCACGACCACGCGTGCATGCTCGCCATCGGCGATCAAAATCCAGGTCATTGTCTTGTTGGCCGCCATCTCATCCCCTCCTGGGGGCGGCGGAGGCGCCGCCGCTCCGGCAGCGTTATGCTCCGTCGGCGCCGCCCCGGGCTGCATTAATCGGGACCGGCGCGCACACCTTCGCGCGACGCGCCTACACCCGCTGGTAGAAAATCACCGTGTCGCAGGGCGCGCCGTCGCCAGTGACGGCATAACCCGGGATGCAGCCGGCCGCGGTCCAGCCAAGCGAGCGATAGAGCGCTTCGGCGGCGCCGCCGGCGCAGGTGTCGAGCACCAGCAGGGTTCGGCCGGCCTCCCGCGCGGCCTGCTCGGCGGCTGCCATCAACCGCCGCGCGATGCCGCGCCGGCGTGCCCGCCGCATCACCAGCAGCTTCTGCAGGTCGGCGCGGTGGGGCTGGTTGGGCGGGGTGGCGAGATCGAGCTGCACACTGCCGACGAGTTCCCCGTCGGCCCAGGCGGCGAAGACGATCCGCTTACCGGCGGCGACATCCGTGCCGGCCCGCCGCCAGAACGCCCGCGCGGTGGCGAGGTCCAGCGGCGGCAGGTAGGACACCGAGGCGCCGCCATCGACGCAGTCCTTCAGTACCGCGGCCAGCCGATATTCCGCCGAGGTCGCGGCGGCGGCATCCAGGCGCTGCACGGCAAGCCCGGTGAGCGGCTTGGCGTAGGGAAACTCGATGGAGTTGGAAACATCATCGAGGGCGCGGATCGGGCCGCTGCGCACGTACGAGTGCTTTTCATAGAACCGGTGCGCGCGGTCGAAGCGGGTATCGCTCCACAGCTTCATGGCGGCACCGCCACCGCCGCGGGCGTGGCTTTCGGCCGCATCCAGCAGCGCCTGGGCCAGGCCGGTGCCGCGCCGGGCGCGGGCGACATACATCTTGCAGATTTCCCACGCCCCCTCGCCGAGCGGGCGGGTGGCGACCATGCCGGCGATGGCGCCCTCCGTTTCGGCCACCCACAGCGCCCCACCCTGCCCGGCGTAGTGGCTGGCCAGCGCGCGCAGTTCCGGCACCTCGCCGTCGAGGTCCATGATGCAGCCCGGGTACTCGGCCCAGCAGGCGGCGATCAGGGCGATGAAGCCGGCCGCGTCGGCATCGCGGCCAGGACGGAGGCTCACCGCAAGCCGCGGGTAAACGCGGCGATGCGCTCCATGCCCTTGGCCAGCGAGGCGTCGTCGGTGGCGTAGCTGATGCGCAGGTAAGGGCTCATGCCGAAGGCACCGCCATGCACCAGGGCGACGTAATGCTCCTCCAGCAGCGCCAGGGAGAAATCCTGGTCGGTCTGCAACAGCCGCCCGCCCGCGGTGGTCTTGCCCAGGCAGCCCGCGATGTTGGGAAACACGTAGAACGCGCCCTCGGGCAGGTGGCAGGAGATGCCGGGGCAGGCGTTCAGCGCCGCCACCACGAAGTCGCGCCGGCGGCGATAGATCGCGGCGCGCTCGGCCACCAGTTCCTGCGGCCCGTCCAGCGCGCCGACGGCGGCGGCCTGGCCGATGGTGGAAACGCCGGCGGCGGCGTGGCCCTGCATCGACACCATGGCGCGGATCAGGTCCTTCGGCCCGCCGGCGAAGCCGATGCGCCAACCCGTCATGGCATAGGTCTTGGACACGCCGCTGACGGTCAGCGTGCGGTCCTTCAGCCGCGGCTCCACTTCGGCCAGCGTCGCGTAGCGCTCCTCGGAATAATAGAGGTGCTCGTACATGTCGTCGGCCATGACCCAGACCTGCGGATGACGCAGCAGCACCTCCGCCAGCCCGGCCAGCTCGGCACGGCTGGCAACGGCGCCGGTCGGGTTGTTCGGGTAGTTCAGCAGCAGCCACCGGGTGCGCGGCGTAATGGCGGCCTCGAGATCCTCCGGGCGGAGCCGGAAGCCGTTGTTCTGCGGACAGCTCACGTGCACCGGCGTGCCGCCCACCAACTGCGTCATCAGCGTGTAGGCGGCCCAGCACGGCACCGGGATGACCACCTCGTCGCCCTCGTCCACCGTCGCCATCAGCGCGTTGAACAGCACCTGCTTGGCGCCGTTGGACACCATGATCTCGTCGAGCGCGTAGTCGAGCCCGTGATCGCGCTTGAACTGGCGCTGGATCGCGGCCTTCAGTGCGCGGGTGCCGTCCTGCGGCGGATACTTGGTGTCGCCGCGCAGCGCCGCCTGGTGCGCCGCCTCGATGGCGTGCGGCGGGGTGGCGAAATCGGGCTCGCCGATGGCGAAGGTCACCACGTCGTGGCCGGCCTCGCGCAGGGCGCGGGCCTTGATGCTCATGGCAACGGTGGCGGCTACGCGGACGCGGCCGAACCGCTCCGACAGGCCCGGCCTTATGCTGGCGGACATCCCTTACGCGAGCCCGCGGCAGAAGCGCTGGATGCGGCGGCAGCCCTCGCGCAGGCTGTCCGTGTCGGTGGCGTAGCTGATGCGGAAATGGCCCGGATAGATGAACGCCGAGCCGTGCACGCAGGCCACCCCTTCCTCGTCCAGCAGGGCGATGACGAAGCTTTCGTCGTCGGTGATCTTCGCCCCCTTGGCGGTGGTCTTGCCGAGGCAGCCCCGCATGGAGGGAAAGACGTAGAACGCGCCCTCGGGCTTGTGGCAGGTGATGCCCGGCGCCTGGTTCAGCATCTCGACCACCAGGTCGCGGCGCTCACGGTAGACCGCGACCATCTCGCCGATGAAGTCCTGCGG
>PLTJ01000454.1:0-264 GCA_003164455.1 Acetobacteraceae bacterium | reverse complement strand
CTTGTCCATCGCCTTGATCAGCGCCTTGGGCGCGCCGGCGAAGCCGATCCGCCAGCCCGTCATGGCATAGGCCTTGGAGCAGCCGTTCATGGTCACGGTGCGCTCGCGCAGCGCCGGCTCGACCTCGACGATGGTGGCCGGCCGAAAGCCGTCGTAGGCGAGCTTCTCGTAGATGTCGTCGGAGAACACCCAAACCTCGGGGTGGCGCAGCAGGACGTCGCAGATCGGCCGCAACTCGGCGGCGGAATAGGCCGCCCCGGTCGG
>PLTJ01000125.1 GCA_003164455.1 Acetobacteraceae bacterium | reverse complement strand
GGTGAAGGACGCCCTTTTGGGAAGCCGTGTTCTGGCCGGCCAGCCGATCGAGATATGGTTTCAGGATGAAGCTCGCGTTGGGCAGAAGGGCGGTCATACCTATATCTGGGCCGAGAAAGACTCCCGTCCGTTGATGGTGGGAGGCGATCCCTAATGGTTGGACCGTTTGGCAGCTTGGTTAAGCTCGGTTCTGGTTGTTGTCATGCCGCCAGTTTCGTCAAGCCGGCCACATCTTGCCGGCGAACCCGTCCGCCTGCCTCCGCCTCGTCCATCAGGGTGGCGAGCTTCGGTGGCCGTGGACGTCTTCGTCATGTGCAACCCCTCCGGGCGCTTCACGCCGGCCGAGACGGCCGGCGGTCATGGCTCGGACCTTCCCATGGTGCCGGGTTTCAGCCTCGGAGCGTTGCCAGGCGCGGCCGCCGCCGCCCGGTATGGCGTTGCTGCGCCGCGGCGACATGCTCCACGATGGTGATCAGCGCCATTGCGGCCAGAAGGGGCATCATCGCCTTCCAGCCGCTCCCCGTCATCAGCGCGAATAACGCGATCAAGCCGAGCGCGAGCGCGACCACGTAGCCGTTGCGGCGGATGCCGTCTGTTCCCTGCATGGTACCGGACTCCTTTTCGCACCCTGGAAGGTTGCGCGGGGGTTCGGGCGCAAGTCAGGCTGGATCGTGACCGAAGCAGGGCGGCTGATTACCTTTCTGTTAGGCCGGCCTTGCCGCCAGCCAAATCATCGGGGCGTTCCCAGCGCTCATCGTCGGCCCTCACCTCCAGCCACATCGCGTTCAGGACCGCGAAGGAGCAGGCGAGACCGAGACCCAACACCCAACTGAAGTACCACATCGCCCTTTTCCCTCGTTCAGTAGCTGTGATGGTCTGCTTCGACCTGCCGCTCGGTCACCCTGCCGCGCAGCACGTGGTAGACGAATGCCGTGTAGGCCAGGACGACCGGCAGAAACAGGACCACTGCAACCAGCATGATCAGCAGCGTCGTCCGGCTCGACGACGCATCCCAGACGGTCAGGCTGCTTGCCGGATCGAAGGAAGACGGCAGGATGAACGGGAACATGCTCAGTCCTGCGGTCGCAATCACGCCGAAAACGGCGACGCCGCTCGCCAGGAAGGCGATGATGTCATAGCGGCGCCAGGTGGTCAGGCCCGCCAGCATCGCGCCCGCGAACCCCATCGCCGGCGCCGCCATGGTCCAGGGCATCGACCGGTAGTTCGCGAGCCACGACCCGGTTTCCCGCAGGACGATTTTGCCCAGCGGATTGGAATCCGCGTCATGGGCAAGGACTCCCGAAATTTGGTAGCCTTGCAGGTTTGCCGCCCAGACCCCAGCCGCGGCGAACAGGATGATCAGCAGAAATGCCGCGACAAATGCCGCCACTCTCGCGCGGCTTGCGACCGGACCGGTAGCCTTCGCGGCGAGATAGGTTCCGCCGTGCATCGTCAGCATGGTGACGGAGACGAGCCCGCTCAACACCGCGAAGGGGGTCAGCAAGCCGAAGAAACTGCCATGGTAGGTCATGCGCAGCGTCTCGTCGAAGGCAAAGGGCGCCCCCAGGAGCGCGTTGCCGACGGCCACGCCGAAGATGAGCGCCGGCACGAAACCGCCCAGAAAAAGCAGCCAGTCCCAGGCGGCCCGCCAGCGATGCCCCGCGACTTTGCTCCGGTACTTGAAGCCCACGGGACGCAGGATGAGCGAGCAGAGTACGACGAACATGGCGAGATAAAAGCCCGAGAAGGCGACGGCGTAGATGGTCGGCCAGGCCGCGAAGATCGCGCCCGCACCCAGGATCAGCCACACCTGATTGCCTTCCCAGACCGGGCCGACCGAGTTGATGGCGACGCGGCGCTCGCCATCGCTGCGCGCGACGAATGGCAGCAGGATGCCGACCCCGAGATCGAAACCGTCCATGATGGCAAAGCCGATGAGCAGCACGCCCAGCAACAGCCACCAGATGACGCGTAGCGTCGGATAATCGAGGAATGCCATGGTCATTCTCCGGCTCTCGCGGGGGCAAGGCTTGCGGGTGAGCCGCCCGCATCCGCCTCAGGGCCGAGCCGGATGTACTTCACCATCAGGAACAGCTCGATGACGGCGAGTGCGCTGTAGAAGAGGACGAAGCCCCCGAGGCTGAGCCACACATTTCCGGCGGTGATGCTCGACGCCGACAGGAAGGTTGGCAGGACGCCGTCGATGGTCCAGGGCTGGCGCCCATTCTCGGCCACGAACCAACCGAGTTCGGAGGAGATCCATGGCAGCGGCAGGCTCAGCACGGCCAGGCCGAGAAACCACCGATAGCGATCGAGCTGGCGCTTTGCCGATAGCCAGAAGGCGCCGGCAAAGAAGGCGATGAAGAAGAAGCCGATTCCGACCATGAACCGGAACGACCAGAACAGCGGCAGTACGTTGGGCACCGTATCCCAGGCCGCCTTCTCGATCTGCGCCGGGGTGGCGTCGGTGACCCTGTCCGTGTAGCGCTTGAGAAGAAGGCCGTAGCCCAGGTCTTTGACATGCGCCTCCAGGATCGCCTTGGCGTCGGCATCGCCCGGGTGGGCCCGGGCCTGCTCGAGGGCGCCATAGGCGACCATGCCGCTCCGGATTCGGTTCTCGCTCGCCGCCACCAACGGCTTGATGCCGGGTACCTCCTGGTTGACGGATCGTGTGGCGATGAGCCCCAGCATCCAGGGAACTTTAACGGCATCATGTGTCTCGCGCGCGGCGAGGTCGGGGATGCCGAAGATCGTGAAACTCGCTGGCGCCGCTTCCGTCTCCCACATCGCCTCGATTGCGGCGACCTTCATTTTCTGGTTCTGCGAGGCCGTGTAACCGCTCTCGTCGCCCAACACGACGACCGAAAGCGCGGAGGCGAGCCCGAAGCTGGCCGCGACCGTCATCGACCGCTTCGCGAACTCGCTGTTGCGGCCCTTGAGCAGAAACCAGGCGCTGATCGCCATGACGAATATAGCCCCGGTTACGTAGCCGGCGCTGACCGTGTGGACGAACTTCGCCTGCGCCACCGGGTTGAACAGCACGTCGGAGAACGACGTCACCTCCATGCGCATCGAATGGAAATTGAAGGCGGCCCCGACCGGATTCTGCATCCAGCCATTGGCCACCAGAATCCACAGCGCCGACAGATTGCTCCCCAGGGCCACGAGCCAGGTCACCGTCAGGTGCCCCACTTCCGACATCCGGTTCCAGCCGAAGAAGAACAGGCCGATGAAGCTCGCCTCCAGGAAAAAGGCCATGAGACCTTCGATCGCGAGTGGCACTCCGAAAATGTCGCCGACATAATGCGAGTAATAGGCCCAGTTCGTGCCGAACTGGAATTCCATCGTTATGCCGGTGGCGACGCCCATCGCGAAGTTGATGCCGAAGAGCAGCCCCCAATATTGGGTCATGTCACGCCAGATCGCCCGACCGGTCATGACATAGACGCTTTCCATGATCCCCAGCAGAACCGAAAGCCCGAGCGTAAGTGGGACAAACAGGAAATGGTACATAGCGGTGAGGCCGAACTGGAGCCGTGAGAGCTCCACCGCTGCGTTATCGATCATGGTTCACCTCGTCGCGCGTTTCTGATCCGGGCGTTGTCAGCAGATGGTGCGCGACCGACATCTGCGTGACAGCCGGCCGATCGGCCGGCGCAAAGAAGAAGAGGTAGAGAAGGGTGAGACCCACCGCCTTCAGGCACAGAACCCCGACGATCTCCCGCCAATAGGTGAAGCGGCGTGTCCGCGGCACTCGCGTTCGCTCAAATCGTCTGGTCGGCATCGCGCAGTACCACTCTGCTGGCGGGAGCGAGGATGATCGTCGGAAGGCCCGCTGCCTTCCAGGCCAAAATTCCGCCGGCCATGTGGGCGGTATGGGTGATCCCGCGCTCCAGGCATTTCCCGACGGCCATTGCCGAGCGTTTGCCGGACCCACAGTGAAACACGATTTTGCGACCTTCGGGCGACGGCAGGGCGCCGGGGTCGAACGTGGACAGCGGGAACAGGTGGGCACCTTGAATGCGTTCTGCCGCGTATTCCGGTGATTCGCGCACGTCGATCAGCACGATCGACTGCTCGCGCAGCGCCTTCTCGACAGCGGCTGGCGAGAGTTCCGTCAGGTCGGCGGATACAACCATCAGTTTTTCCCTTTCTTCTTTTTCTTCTTTTTCCGTCCCGGGGCCTCGGTGGAGCCGTCGATCGGGCCTGATTGGCAAAGCGGCTCGGGTCCGCAATAGACCCTGTAAAGCGTGTCGAGCACCGCACGGGCGGGAGTGCTCGCCATCGAGTACCAGATGGTCTGCCCATCGCGTCGGGCCGCCACAATGCCGTCCTTTCGTAGCAGGGCAAGATGCTGCGACACCGTCGAATCCCGGATGCCGAGGAATTCGGCCAGCCCCCCGACCGAGCGTTCTCCGTCAATTAATTGGCTGACGATGAGGAGGCGATGGCGGTTAGCCAGCGACTTCAGCAGTTCGCTGGCTTGCTCCGCCGCAATGAGCATGGCCTCAGATAGAACATTCATAGATACGTAAATACGACAAGACGTATTTCCGATCAAGGGCCGCTGCTCACCCCATCATGCTGTTGAACGCACCGCCGTCGAGCAGAAGGTTCTGCCCGACGATGTAGCCGGACGAGGCGGCGCACAGGAACGCGCAGGCCGCCCCGAACTCGTCGGGGTCGCCGACCCGTCCGGCCGGCGAGGCTCGGCCGCGCTCGGCGATGAGTTCATCGATCGGCCGGCCCAGCCTGTCGGCCGCCGCCTGCATGTTGCTGCGCAGCCGGTCGGTCAGGAACGGTCCGGGCAGCAGGCCGTTGATGGTGACGTTGTGGCTTGCCACCTGGCGGGCCAGCCCGGCGACGAAGCCGGTCAGTCCGGCCCGCGCGCCGTTGCTCATGCCCAACGTGGCAATCGGCGACTTCACGCTGCCCGAGGTGATGTTGACGATGCGGCCGAACTTGCGCGCGCACATCCCGTCCACCACGGCGCGAATGAGAAAAATCGGCGTCAGCATGTTGGCGTCCAGCGCGCGGATCCAATCTTCCCGCTCCCAGTTGCGGAAGTCGCCGGGTGGCGGCCCGCCGGCGTTGTTCACCAGGATGTCGGGCTCCGGGCAGGCCGCCAGCGCCGCCGCGCGCCCTGCCTCGGTGGTGATGTCGCCCGCCACCGCGGTGACCGTCACCCCCGTGGCGGCGCGGATCTCCGCGGCGGCGCTTTCCAGCGGCCCGACGGTGCGCGCGGTGATGACCACGTCCACGCCCTCGCGCGCCAGTGCCATGGCGCAGGCCCGGCCCAGCCCCTTGCTCGCCGCGCAGATGATCGCCCGCTTGCCCGTCAGTCCCGTGTCCATCGTGTGTCTTCTCCTGCTGCCGCCGGTCTCCACGGCGGATCAGACCGCATCTTTGCCGGCGCGTCCACTGGCCCCATGTGTCGATCCCCGGCGGAGCGCCCCGCGCCGGCGTAGCCAGCGGGACCACAGCGGTCCTGCAGGTCAGTCTGCCGTTTCTATAAAACGACCGATAGCAACAACGGCAGATAACATAGACTCCAATTTTCCGGAGCGGAACTTCGCGTCGATAGAAAATAAAATATACTCCGACAGAATTTCTGTTATACTAATGCCCTAAGATCGGAACCCGTGCGCCCATTTCCGATGTCTCCGGCATCAAGAGCGGCGGCGGCCCGGCCGGCCTCGATACCTAGACGAAACGCAATCTCATTCAGCGGTTATTCAATCGATCGCGCGACTTCCGCCGCATCACGTCCGCTGCTGCATGCGCCGATTGATCGCGAGGAGAATGACGCTGGCTGCCCCCGCGAACAACGTGAGCATGAAAGTGAGAGACATAATCAGGTCAACGTTGTGCAATCCGATGGCATTCATCAACAGATAGCCAATCCCGCGTTGGGACGCGAACATTTCACCCAGCAACGTCCCGATGAGTGTGAGCGAGAAGCCGACACGCAACCCGGCGAAAATTTCCGGCATCGCGGCCGGCAGCAGAATGCGCCACGCCATCTCAAGCGGGCTGAGTCCCATGGTGCGACCGGTTTTCAGGAAGACTGGGCGGATGTGCCGTACCGCATCGGTGGTGAACAGCGCGATCGGGATCACCCCATGGATGACGCCGAACGCCACTTTCGCCGACATCCCCAAACCGAACATCAGCAGCAGGATGGGATAGAGCGTAATTTTGGGGATCGCATAGGAGGAAACCAGCACCGGCTCGAACACGGCATTGGCGATACGGCTGAGCCCAAGGGTGAATCCAATAGCCAGCCCCATCACCACCGAAATCACCAGCGCGAGTCCAAAGGCCTGCGCCGTCTCAACCAAATTCGGCCAAAAACGGGCGGAGCCCAGCAAATAGGCCGTATAGCCGAACGTCTCCAGCGGGGAACGCAAAGCAACATCGCCGACGCACCAATAAAGCACCTGCCACAATCCGGTCAGCACAAGGAGCAGCACCAACCCGTTGCGCAACCTGTCGAGGGATGACGTCTTCACGCCAGGCCCCGGCGCACCATCAGCAGCCGTTCCCACCGCCCGAGCACCATATTGATGCCGACCGAGGCCAGCACAATGAGCAGGATCAGCGGATACATCGTCGCGTTGTCGAAGTTCATGTAGGCGAAGCTGATCTCATACCCCATGCCGCTGGACGACATGATGAACTCGGCACCGATCACGCCGATCAGCGCATAGGCGAGCGCGAGCTTGGCTCCGGTCAGGATATAGGGGGCGATGCAGGGCAGCGTCACGCGCCGTGCCGTCTCCCAGGTGCTGAGCTGATGGACGCGGGCGGTCTTGAGAAGGACGCGGGGGATGCGATCGATTCCGCTCAGGACGCTGACAATCACGGCAACGACCGCCAGCATGAAGCCGATGAAAATTTCCGGCGTGTCGCCCAGCCCGAACAGGATGATGAGCAGCGGATAGAACGCGAAGACCGGTATCGCGTAGTAGGTGGCGAATAAGGGGTCCAGCGCGTCCCGCACGGCCCGTAAGCGGTGCAGCACCAGGGCCGCGGCGGTCCCGGTGACCATGGCCAGCCCGAAGGCCAGAAAAGAGTTGGCGAGCGTCTTGAGGATGGCCAGGTTCAGCGTCCCGGCCGATAGCATTCGCAGCAGATCAATGATGATCTGGTGCGGCGGCTGCATCGTCAGCTTGTCGATCCGGCCGGTCAGGCAAAGTACTTCCAGCAGCGCGACCAATGCGCCCAGAAAGGCAGTGCGCCAGATCGCGGCCGGCTTCATGCCTTCACGCCCTGATAGCCGATGGCGCGCATCGATTCTGCGCGCAGAGAACGCCACAAACGGGCAGTGATGGTGCCAAACCGGTCCTCCTGCACGATGCGGCTGTCGCGATCCTTCGGCCAGCCGGTCTCCACGACATCGATGATGCACCCAGGACGCGCGGACATCACCCCGATGCGGTCTGCCAGCATTGCCGCCTCGTCCAAAGCGTGGGTTATCAGGAACACGGTCGCGCCGGTCTTGCGCCACAGGTTCAGCAGCTCGTCGCCCATCAGCAGCCGGGTCTGCTGATCGAGCGCACCGAACGGTTCGTCCAGCAGGATCAGGCGCGGCTGCATGACCAACGTTCTGGCGATGCACACACGCTGGCGCATGCCGCCCGAGAGTTGCGCCGGATAGCTGTGGGCGAAGGCGGTCAATCCCATCATCGCCAGCGCGCTCTCGACCCGATCCCGGCGCTCCTCAGCGCTCAGCCGCAGCTTGCCCAGGCCGAAGCCGATATTGTCGGTAACGGTGAGCCAGGGGAAGGACGCGTCTTCCTGAAACACCACACCCACGCCCTGCAGGATCTTGCCCGCAATCGGCCGTCCTTCGAACTCAACGTCTCCGCTTGTTGCAACCGACAGTCCAGCGACCAGTTCCAGCAGCGTCGTCTTGCCGCATCCCGACGGGCCAACGACCGCGAAGAACTCACCATTGAACAGCTCCAGGTCGAGCGGGCCAAGTGCCTGGACGCTCGCCCCTTTCCGTCCCGGCGGGGTGAAGACCTTCTCGACCTGGCGTAGCGAAACCTGCGGGCGGCCGGCTGGGCTCATTGCAGCGCCTTGAGATCATCGGGCAGGAAGCTGGTATCGACGATCTTCTCCGCATCGACGTCGCCACTGATGGCGCCGACCATCTTTTGCACCTCGATGGCGCGCCGCAGCCCGTCCATGTGAATTTCTCCGGCACCCCAATACTCGACACCGTTCGTCCGCGACGCGAGGAGGGCGCGTACGGCTTCGCGGGCGACCGCCGGCTCGAGATTATAGGCCACGGCAACGATGTCACCGGCCTCGTCCGGATGCTGCTTCATGTAGTCCACCGCACGACGCCGGGCCCGGATGACCGCGCGAACGAATTCCGCCTTGGCCGGCGACACATCCGGAGCGGCGACCCCGACGACGTTGGTGATTGGGGGCAAAATATCGGCAGCGATCGCGATGGCACGATAGTTCGCATGGAACTTCGACCACAGCGGCTCCGGAATGGGCGTCGTGTCCACGAGGTCGATGTCCAGGGCGGCCACGCCCTCGCCGAAACCCCCCACTTTCACGAGTTGCGCGTCCTCCGTCTTCAGTCCGGCGGTTTGCAGCACCATCGTGGCCAACGCCAGACTGGTCGAGCGCGGCTGGGTGTAGCCGAGCTTGCGGCCTTTCAGATCGGCGACACTGTGAATTGGCGAGCCAGGCTTCACGCCCCAGACAAATTCCGCGACCGTGAGCACGTCGTCACTGACGATCTTGATGTTCGCACCCTGCTGGATGGCGGCGATCACGGCGTTCGGGTTCACCTCGGCAAAGGGCGCGCTGCCGGCCAGCATGTTGCGCAGCGTCGTGCCGCCGCCAGCCGAGGACAGGATGCCGGTTACGTTGGCGCCCTCTGCCTTGAAGAACCCCTTCTCCATCGCCACCGCAAATGGCATGCCGTTGGCTGAGACACCGTAATTGCTGACAACAATGTCCTCCGCCCGCGCCTGACCGGGCGCGGCCGTGGCAAAGCCGGCCAGGACACATAATGCCAGTGCCGGTATCGTGAAGGCATTTGGAAAATTCATGAGTTTCGCTCCCGTTTTTACCGCGTCTTCTGTGCGTTAGTTACGTTATCAGTACGAGTCCTGGTGAGTTGTTACGTCTGACTAACCTCGATCGCCCGCCAGCGGTCAAGTTCCACGGCCCGATCGAGGGTTGCTCGGGCCGTTTCCGCTTGCGGAAACGGGCACAGCGGCTCCGTGCCGTCGGCATGCCGCCTGAGCGCCCGCAGCCCGTCCTGCACGGCCGCCACGACCCGGAAAATCAGGCTGGCGGGAAAGGACACCTGGCTGAACCCCATGGCGCCGAGGTCGGCCGGGCTGATCCAGGGTGTGTTCCCGCCTTCGAACATCGCCGCGGACAGGAAGGCACCCCGAAAAGCATCGCCGACCCGGCGGTACTCTGCCTCGGTGCGCAACCCGGCGATGAACACGCCGTCCACACCCAACGCCAGGAACCGCTCGGCGCGCCGCATCGCGGCGTCCAACCCCAACGGGCCGTAAGCGTCGGTGCGGCCGACGATGAAAGTGTCCGGATTGCGCCGCGCGCCCATGGCGGCGCGCAGTTTGGCCTCGATGACGGCTACATCGGCCACGGCGGCAGCTTTCTCCGCCCGCTGTTGCTTGTGGTCGCGGTCCTGATCCTCGATCAGCAGGCCGCCAACGCCAATCGCCTCATAGGCCGCGACGGTTCGCGCCACGCTCTTGACGTCGCCATACCCGTCGTCCGCATCGGCGAAGAACGGGATGGTGGCGGCCTCGGCGATGTCGCGCAGGCCATCGGCCATGTCCGTGAGCCCGATCAGGCCGATGTCCGGATAGGCGTGACGGGCGGCCAGCATGGCCGAGCCGCCGACGGCGAACGCCTTGAACCCTGCTTGCGCGATCAGCCGGGCGGACAAGGCATCATGCGCCAGGGGCGTGATCAGGGGGTTTTCATGCGTCAGCGCGTCACGGATGCACGGTCTGGTCAAACCGTATCTCCTCGGCTCGCCGCTGCGGGATAGAGCCAGGGCCGCGCGACCTGGACCGCAGCATAGTAGGCGGCGATCTCCGCCTCCAGGGCGAGCGTCGCGGCAATCTCGTCCTCGCCGCGGAGCAAGGCTTCAGCGCGGGCGGCGGGAACGTGCAGAACGTAGCTTGTGCGGTCCGGCGCGGTGACGCTGCGGGCGGCCAGGTCGACGCGAACAACGGGACGATCGGGATGGCGGCGAACCGCCTCGCGCAACCGCTCGAAGGTGGCCGCATCGATCCGTCCGGCGAGCACGCCGTTGCGGAATGCGTTCTCGTAGAAGATATCGCCGAAGCTCGGCGCCAGCACACAGCGTATGCCGAACTGTTCCAGGGCCCAGACGGCGGCTTCCCGCGAGCTGCCGCAGCCGAAATTTTCATCCGCAAGGAGGATTTTGGCGGAGCGGAACGGCGGTTGGTTGAGGATGAAATCCGGCCGTTCGCGTCCATCCTCCGTGTAACGCTGGCTGCCGAACAGGCCCTTGCCCAGGTCCGCGTTGGCGAAGCGCAGCCAGGGCGACGGAATGATGGCGTCCGTATTGATGTTCGCCACTGGCATGACCGCCATGACGCCCTCAAGCTCGGTGAACGGTGTCATGTCATTCTCCGGATATCGGTCACGCATCCCGTCACAGCGGCGGCGGCCACCATGGCCGGGCTGGCCAGGTGAGTGCGGCTGCGCGGTCCCTGCCGGTTTTCGAAATTGCGGTTCGAGGTGGCGATGCAACGGGCACCGGGCGGCACGATGTCCTCGTTGATGCTGACGCACATCGAGCACCCGGCGTCCCGCCACTCGAACCCGGCATCGTGGAAAATGTGGTGCAAGCCTTTTGCCTCGGCCGCGAGACGCACTGGCGTGGACCCTGGCACGACCAGAGCGCGAACCCCCGGCGCGACCCGTCGGCCGCGCGCCACGGTGGCCGCCGCCTCGAGATCGCTCAGCCTGGCGTTGGTGCAAGACCCGATGAACGCGATGTCGATGGGGATACCGGCGAGCGGCATGCCCGGCTCCAGTCCCATATAGGCGATGGCGGCCGCCGCCAGGTCCCGGCGCTTGGCGTCGCTGAAACCCGCCGGGTCCGGCACCCGCTCGTCCACGCCGGCCACGTCCTGCGGGCTGGTGCCCCAGGTGACCTGCGGCGCGACAAGGCTGCAATCGATGGCGACATCCCGCTCGAAAACGGCATCCGGATCGGATCGCAACTGGCGCCATTCGGCCATGGCCTGCGCGAACGCGGCGCCCGATGGCGCCATCTCGCGGTCCTGCACGTAGGCGAAAGTCCGATCGTCCGGGGCCACCAGCCCCAACCGGGCGCCGATCTCGATAGACATGTTGCAGAGGGTCAGCCTTGCCTCGACCGGCAAGGCACGAATGGCCGAACCGGCATACTCGATCGCACAGCCCTGCGCCGCCGCAATGCCGAAGGTGCCCGCCGTCCGCAGGATCAGGTCCTTCGCGGTCACGCCTGCACCGCAGTGACCTTCAAAGGTGATGCGCATGGTCCGCGGCCGGTTCAGGGCGAGGGTCTGTGTGGCCAGGACATGCTCGACCTCGCTGGTGCCGACACCGATCCCGAGCGCGCCCAGTCCGCCCACCGTCGAGGTGTGACTGTCGCCACAGACCAGCAGGCAGCCCGGCAGCGCCAATCCCAACTCCGGCGCGATGACGTGGACAATGCCCTGGCGCGGGTCGTCCACGCCGAAATGGCGGATGCGATGGGCGTGGGCATTGGCCCGCATCAGGCTCAACAGTTCCCGGCCGGCGGGGTTGCTGTGCTCGTTCCGGCCAGGGGCCGTCGAGACGACGTGGTCCTGCGTCGCCACCGTCAACTCCGGATGGCGTACGGCGCGGCCGGCCCGTGCCAGCCGTTCGAAAGCCTGCGCGCTCGTCGTTTCCTGCAGCACATGGCGGTCGACGAATACCAGGTCGCGCCCGTCATCGAGCCGGCGGACATGGTGGGCGTTCCAGATCTTCTCGAAAACGGTCAGCGCCGTCCCCGATGTGGACTGGACGGGCGCATTCTCCGGCATCATTTTCCTCTCCTGGTCCCGGTGGCGACACCCCCGCGCTGCCTCGCTGCTGCCGCGCGAAAGTGCTAGGCATGACGCTAGTGAGGGTTCAGCGACTGCCACAGCCACAAATTGCGCAACAGACCCCAGAAATACTCAGAGCACATGACCCGCCGGATGCCCCCCCTGAATGCCCTTCGCGCCTTCGAGGCCGCGGCCCGCAACGGCAGCCTGACCCGGGCCGCCCAGGAACTGTCGGTGACCCAGGGCGCGGTCAGCCGCTTCGTTGCGCAGCTCGAAGGCTGGCTTGGACTCTCCCTGTGTACCCGTACCCGCCGGGGCATCGAGACGACACCGGATGGCGCCGCGTACGCCGCAGTTCTCCAGTTGGCGTTCGATCGGATCGAAGCGCAAACTCGGCGCCTTTGCGAACGACCAGCCGACAATCTATTGCGCATCAAACTTCCGCCGACCTTCGCCTTTCGCTGGCTGGTGCCGCGGCTGGCACGCTTCCATGCCCTGAACCGCCATGTGGACGTGCAGATCACCACGTCCCACCAGGCCGTGGACTTCAACCGGGAGGATATCGATGTCTGCATCCATTCCGGGGCAGGCCCGCTGCCCGATGGCACCTGCCGGCGATTGTTCGGAGAGATCCTACTGCCGGTTTGCAGTCCCAGCTTATTTCGCAGCATCCCCTCACCGCGGGCGCCGACCGATCTGCGTTGCCACGTGTTGCTTTGCTCGATGCACCGGCCGGACGATTGGCCGCTGTGGTTCGCCCGGGCCGGGGTCCGGGATATCGAGGGCAACAACGGCCTGAAATTCGAGAACTCTGCGCTGGCGTATCAAGCCGCCATTGACGAACTCGGCATCGTCATAGCGCAGCGCGCCTTCGTGGAGGATGATTTGCGCGCCGGGCGCCTCATCGCGCCGCTGCCGTTGCGAACGGCAACAGCCAATGCCTATTACCTTGCGCACGCCCCTTCCCGGCGAGCCACGCCTTTGATCGAGCTGTTTGAGCGGTGGATCATAGCGCAGGCGGCTGAGATGGAGGAGGCTGCCGAGATGCTTCCCGCGATGGGCAAACGCGGTGCTTCCCGCTACGCCAAACAGACTGCGCGACCGCAGACGCGCTGACTTCGCCGGTCTGGAGTGGCCCCTGGAGATGGGACCAGGAGCGTAAATCGTCTCCGGGGTAGACCACCACAGGCCGTTTCTTCCGCCGCTCTGCCGCATCGTCCGATTCTTGCAATTCGGCTTCCATCCTGGAAGGGTCTCTTGCTGGGGGCAGGATTGCTGGCTCGCTGCTGCCAAAGTAGCCCTGGATTCCTGGTAGCGATGTCTCATCGTATCGACACCGAAGGTTGCGGGGCGCGGCACCGCTAATTAGGCCATTTCAACGAGAAGGAACGCAGAGGGCGCGAGGGCGCGGCGGCCGCCAGGGGAGATTTGGAATGACGACAGAAGATCTCGAGCAGGAACTGCGGGCGGCGAATGCCAACCGCGCCATTCTGTATTATCTCATCGTCGACGAGCTGCGCCGGGCGCATGGCGAGGTCGAGGCGACCAACATCATGAAGGCGGCGATCTACCGTCGCGGTGTGGAGATGGCGAGGCCGATCAGGCAATTCGCGCCCGACCGCGTCAAGGAGGTCGGCGAGTACTCGGTCGCCAACTCCGCCGGAGGCGGCAAGATCTTCAACCCCGAGGGGGAGCGCCTCGACGACGAGGGCTTTGATGTCTTGAACACCACCTGCCCGCTCAAGGAGGCATGGCAGGCTTATGGCCTCTCGGATGCCGAGGTGGCGAAGATGTGCGACATCGGGTCCGCGAAGTCCCACCCACACGCGCATGCCGAGCACAACGGGGCGGTGGCTGCTGGACCAGTGGGCGCATCTGAACGGTGTGGAAATCGCCTTTTCCAGACCCGGCAAACCTACCGACAACGCCCACATCGAAGCCTTCAACGCCCGTCTGCGGGCGGAATGCCTCAACGCCTGCTGGTTCCTCTCACTGACCGATGCCCGGGACCGGCTTGAGGCGTGGCGGCATGATTACAACGACGAACGTCCGCACGGGTCGCTACGGAACTTGACCCCGCGGGCCTTCGCCGAGCAGGCTCAACTAGCCCGACGGGTTGCGTCGCCCCCGGACCACATCAGGGGGGCCGGTCACCGGGGTTAGCCCCGTCTGGGCGAGAAGCTGTATTCTCGGACTGCCCTCAACACGGGAGATGACACTATGGAAGGTCTGACACGCCGGCAACTCGGTGGTGCGTGCGCGGTTGTGGCTCTCTCCGGGGGTAGCGCAACAGCACAGCCACGAGCCCCTACCGTGGAACTACCCCATGGCGGTAGCGCCCCTGCCCTCGGCCAAGGGTCCTGGCACCTTGCGCAGGGTCGCCACCCGGCCGCGGAGGAAGAGGAAGCGCTGCAAACCGGCATCTCCCTCGGGATGACACTCATCGACACGGCGGAAGTGTACGGGCAGGGTCGTGCCGAGGAGATGGTCGGCCGCGTCATCGCCGGGCAGCGGGACAAGGTGTTCCTGGTCTCGAAAGTGGCCCCCTCCCACGCCACGGCAAACGGCATCCGTGCGGCCTGCGCGGCGAGCCTGGCCCGCCTCGGTACCGACCATCTGGATCTCTACCTCCTGCATTGGCGTGGCGGAGTGTCGGACCTCAGCGTCGTGGTGGACTCCTTCGAAGCCCTGCGGGCAGAGGGACGCATCCGGCGCTGGGGCGTGTCGAACTTCCGCGTGGCGGATATGGAGGATCTGTTCCGCGTCCGCGGTGGGGATGCCTGTGCCGCCAACCAGGTGCGATATAGCTTGACGGATCGGAGCATCGAGCCGGATCTGCTCCCCTGGTGCGAGCGGCATGGCGTGGCGATTATGGCCTACTCTCCGCTCGGCAGCGGTAACGCCCTGCTGAGGAGCCCCGCGTTGGCTGGCGTCGCCGAGAGGCATGAAAGCAACCCCGCTGCGGTCGCTTTGGCCTGGACCATACGGAGCGGGCACGTCATCTCTATTCCGGAATCCGGCTCCGCCGCTCACGTGCGGCAGAACGCCGCCGCCCTGTCGCTGCGGTTGACGGCCCAGGATCTGGGGGATCTGGACAGGGCCTTCCCGGCCTAGAGAGGGGCGCATGACCGTGCTGGAGATGCTGACCGGCCGAAGACTTACGAACCGCGAAGCCGAGCAGCGCAAAATCACGACCATCGAAGGCCTGCCGGCAATCGGCCTGGACGGTCTGTCGGCTTCGGCCTACGGCCCGGAAGCCGCCAGGACGGCGCGGCCGCCCAAATCGTTTCCTGCATGCCGAGTGGCACCAAGCGCAGGTTGGGGCGGCCAAGCGCGTCCACCAGCACCGCGAGGTCCAGCCGGTCATCGCTGAGATCCTGTTCCAACCCGGCGCTGGTCGCGATGACAAGGTCCACCTGCAACCTGGGGAGATCGCGGTGCAGCGCCCGCATCAGCGGAGGCAGGCAGACCGCGGCGAATCCTTCGGCCACGCCGAAGCGGATCAGCCCGCTGATTTCGCGCTCGCTGACAGCGTGAAGGTTCTCGACTTCGCTCAGGATGCCCTGCGCGCGTTCGAGCACCAGGCGCCCTTCGGCGGTGAGCCGGATTCCCCGCCCGGCCCGTTGCAGGAGCCGCAGGCCGAGTGCCGTCTGCAGATCGCACAGGCGCAAGGACACGCTGGGCTGGGCGAGATGGAGATGGCGCGCGGCCTGCTCCACTGATCCGAGTTTGGCGGTCCAGACGAAGGCTTCGATTTGCCCGAGAGAGACGCGTTCCATTGATTTTCTCAATCTAAAGCCATCCGGTAATCCAATTATATAGTGCCTGACAATCAGTCTATGATTCGATCCAGGTAGGTTGTCGTCGCTTGGAAGAAACGGGCCAGTGCATGCGAAAAGGGAACGAACGGACCATGACATGCCGTCGGGCGTGGATTGCCTTGCTCATCTTCACCCTTGTCATCATCAATTACATCGACCGGGTCGCTCTGTCGGTGGCGGCCAAACCGATCGCCAGCGAGTTCGGTTTCTCGCCGGTCCAGATGGGCTACCTGTTCTCAAGCTTCCTGTGGACCTACGTCGTCTGCCTGGTGCCGATCGGCATCCTGGTCGAGCGGACCGGCACGAAATGGATGGTCGGCATCGGCATCGCGTTGTGGTCGCTGGCGACGGCCTGCACCGCCGCGACAGGCGGCTTCCTCTCCCTCCTGGCGGCACGGCTGACCATGGGCGCGAGCGAGGCGACCAGCTTCCCCGCTGGCGGGCGCATCATCCGCGACTGGTTCCCCGAGCGCGAGCGCGGCCTGGTTACCACGCTGTTCAACGGGGGTTCCACCGCTGGGCCGGCCATCGGCGCGCTGCTGGCCTCGACGCTGGTCAGCCTTTTCAGCTGGCGGGTCACGTTCGTTCTCCTTGGCGCCCTGGGGTTCGTCTGGCTGGCAGCCTGGATGATCTGGTTCAGGCAGCCGGAAAGCGCGCGGTGGCTGAGCGAGGCCGAGCGCACCAGGATCGTGGCGGAGCGCAACGGCGCAGGACAGCAAACCCGGGCCGAGGCGACCGCGCCCTCCCCCATCCGCCACCTGTTGTCGCAACGCACGATCTGGGGCCTGGTGATCACCCAGGCCTGTGCCGTCTACACCGCTTATCTGTTCCTGACCTGGATGCCGACCTACCTGCAATCGACGCAGCAGATGTCGATCATGGGCGCCGGCATCTTCACGGCGATTCCCTATCTCTGCACGGTCGTGCTGGGACTGGCCATTGCCCGCGGCAGCGACCGGGCCTTGAGCTCCGAGGCGGTGCGCGTCGGCGGTCGGCGGGTGTTCATCGCCGCCATGATGGTGCTCTCTCTGATGATCCTGGCGGCGCCGCACATCGGCAGCGTCTGGCAGTTGATGGTGGTGCTGACCCTGGTCCTGCCCGGATCCACCACCGCGGCCGGATTGAATTTCACTCTGGCAAATGACCTTTTGCAAAATCCGCGCGACGCCAGCCGGGTGATCAGCATCGTGGCGTTCGGCGGCAACAGCTTCGGCCTCATTGCCCCGATCATCACCGGCTACATCGTTGCCGGCACCGGCGGATACACCGGGGCATTCATCGTCGCCACCGGTCTGCTCGCCTGCGGCGCGGCGGCGACGCTGCTACTGACCCGCCAGCGCGTACTCCCCGCGCCGACCTCCCTGCATCTGGCCCCGCAAACCCTGTGAAGGAACGATGACGATGCGACATTTCTGTGGGCTGCGCCGGCCGGTGACGCAGGCGATGCGTGACGGCGTGGCGGAGGATTTCCCGGAGATCGCCTGGATCGACGATGCCGAGCTGCGAAACCGGACCATCGAGGCCTGGAGCCATTCGCTGTGTTGTTCGAGCTTCACGAGCATGACCGAAATACCGCCGGAAGGCAATCCTGGCGCGCCGGTGCTGCGTCGTGGAACTCAGGCGGATCATCTGCGCGGCGTGGTCCGGCTGGCTATCCGCATGGCCGATGAAATCACCACCTCCTACCCGGAGGCGCGCGTCGATCGCGACATCCTGCTGGCGGGCGCGATCTGCCACGACGTCGGCAAGCCGTTCGAGTTCGACCCGGCGAACCGCGAGCGTTGGGCCGCCGACCCGTCGGTGACGGGGCAGCCGACCTTCCGCCATTCGGTGTTCGGCATGCACGTTTGCCTGCTGGTTGGCCTGCCCGACGAAGTGGCCCACATCGCGCTCGGGCACTCGATGGAAGGCCAGTTCATCGGCGTCTCCACCGAATGCATGATCGTGCGCCAGGCCGATCATGGCTGGTGGTTCCTGGCGGGCGCGGTTGGGCTGCTGACGCCCGAATCGACCGCCGCCCTGTCGCCGATGCTGCGCGCGCGGCCCACCGGGATGCGCTAGGATTCTGCCAAGCGGCTATGGTCATGGACGCCATGCCCTCGGCTGGCCAGCCCAAAGGAAAAGTCATGGAACACCGACCCGATGTGATCGCCCGCGTAGCCAGGCGGCTGCTGCCGATCCTGATGGTGTGCTACTTCGCCGCCTTTCTCGACCGGGTGAATATCGGCTTCGCGGCGCTGACGATGAACGCCGACCTGAAGCTGTCGCCGGAAGCGTTCGGATTCGGCGCCGGCATCTTCTTCCTCGGCTATATCCTGTGCGAAATCCCCAGCAACCTTGCGCTGGCCCGCTTCGGTGCAAGGATCTGGATCGCCAGGATCATGCTCACCTGGGGCGTTCTGTCGGCACTCACCGCCTTCGTGTGGGACCAGAACAGCTTTGTAATCGTGCGCGTCCTGCTGGGCGCCGCCGAGGCGGGCTTCTTTCCCGGCATGATCTTCTTCCTGACGTTGTGGTTCCCACGTGACCACCGCGCCCGCATGATCGGCGTCTTCAACGTTGCCGTGCCGTTCTCATCGGTGATCGGCGCGCCGGTTTCCAGCCTCCTCCTGGTGCATCTCGACCAGGTCGCCGGGCTCCATGGCTGGCAGTGGCTGTTCCTTCTGGAAGGCGTGCCGGCGGTGATCATGGGCATCGTCGTCCTGCTGGCGCTGCCCAACGGGCCCGAACACGCGCGCTGGCTCGATGCCTCCAGCAAGCAATGGCTGGCGGACACCCTGCGACGCGAGCGCGAGGAACGCGAGGCGGACGAGCACTTCTCGGTCTGGCAGGCGCTGACCGACTACCGCGTGCTGCTGATGTGCCTGATGGCGGTTGGCCTTGTCATAGGCACGACCGGGACGGCGATCTGGATGCCGCAGATTGTTCGCGCGTTCGGGCTGAGCGTGGTGCAGACCGGGTTTGTCGCGGCAATCCCGGCGCTCGCCATGGCGATCGCGATGATCGTTTCCGGTCGGCATGCCGACCGGACCCGCGAGCGTGTCTGGCACGTTGCCGCCCCGTTTCTGATCAGCGCCGCCGGCTTTGCCGCGGCCGCCTTCACCGACTCGCCGGTGATCAGCCTGATCGGCCTGGTGGTCGGCGCGGCCGGCATCGGTGGGGCGACCCCGAACATCTGGATTTTCCCCACCACGCTGCTCACCCGCACCGCGGCGGCGGGGCTCGCGTTGATCAACTCGGTGGGCAGCCTCGGCGGGTTCTTCGGTCCCGCCATCATCGGCTGGGTGCGCCAGTCCACCGGTTCGTTCAGCGGTGCCCTGCTGTTCCTTGCCGGGGTGTCGGCGGCAACCGCCGTCATCGCGCTGATCCTGGGGCGGATCATGGGGCACATGCTCCGCCAGCAGCCCGGCACGGCGGCCGGCTTGGCGGCCAGCCGATGAAGGTTACCCGCATTCGCGGTTTTCACCTGCGCGCGACGTTGCCGGAGCCGATCGGCAACGCACTGGTCTTCTTCGACCGGATCGATTCACTGTTGGTGCAACTCGTCAGCGACGACGGCCTGGTGGGTTGGGGCGAAGCGTGGGCGTCGCCGGCGGCCGTCGCCGCCCATATCCGCACGCGTTTGGCGCCGCTGGTGCTTGGGCAGGACCCGTCCGCCACCGGGCGCCTGTGGCGCGCCATGATGGGGGCGCTGCATTATGACCGACGGGGCGTCGCGGTGATGGCCGTCGCCGCGCTCGACATCGCCCTGCACGACCTGGCGGCGCGGGCACACGGCGTGCCGGTGACGGCGTTGCTGGGTGGGGCGTTGCGTGCGCGGGTGCCCGCCTATGCCAGCGGTCCGTTCTTCAAGCCGGGCGGCGATCCCTACCGCGCCTATCGCGACGACGTGGAAGGCTACCAGAAGCGCGGCTTTCGCGCCTTCAAACCGCATGCAGGACTTGATCCGCGTGCGGACGGCGCGATGGCGCTGGCGCTGCGCCGTCAGATCGGCCGGGATGGCGGGCTGATGATGGACTACAACCAGAGCTACACGGCGCGCGCGGCCATCCGGTCGGCGAAGTGCATGGAAGAGGCCGACCTGCTGCTGCTGGAGGAGCCGGTCATGCCGGAGGACATCGCCGGCTACCGAGAGGTCGCCAGGCACGTCCTGCCCGCGCTGGCGGGCGGGGAGGCGCTGGGGAGTCTGGCAGCGTTCCGCGAATACCTGGTTGCCGAGGCGGTCGATGTCCTGCAGCCCGACGTGACGATCTGCGGCGGCTTCACCGGCTGTATGCGCGTCGCCGCGCTCGCGGAGGCGTTCGACGTTCCCGTCATGCCGCACGTCTGGGGAACCGCGGTCAATTTCAATGCGGCTCTGCAACTTGCCGCCGTGCTACCACCGCAGCGTGGTGGCGGGCCGGCAGTATTTCCAATGATCGAATACGACGCGACCTCCAGTCCCCTCTTCGCCCTCGCCGGAACTCCGCCCGTGGATCCGGACGGGATGCTGGCAGTGCCGGATGCGCCAGGTCTCGGAGTCGACCTGACGGACGAAGCATTGCGCGCCTGGACAGTTGATCAGTGGGAGATCGCGGCGAACTGACGAGTGGTGCCATGGGCGGCCATGGCCCAGGGCACCTGGCCGTTGCAGGCGCTCGTCCACACCAGCGGGGTTCCAGCCGCTCTCAGCGGACCCGTCCGGCCCGGACAGCTTCAAGCGTCTGCATGACTCCACGCAGCTCGGCCAGCCCCTTCAGCCGGCCGATGAACGAATAGCCGGGGTTCATCTTCTTGCCGATGTCGCTGCCGAGCAGGTGGCCATGGTCCGGCCGCATCGGGATTTCGGCATCGGGCCGGCCCTCGCGTGCGCGCCGCGCCTCCTCGTCCATGATGGCGGCCGCCACCCCGATGAGGTCGGTGTCGCCCCCGAGGTGGTCGGCTTCGTGGAACGAGCCGTCCGGTTCGTGCTTGGTGTTGCGCAGATGCACGAAGTGGATGCGCGAGGCGAACTCCCTCGCCATCGCCACCAGGTCGTTCTTCGGATTGGAGCCAAACGAGCCGGTGCACAGCGTCAACCCACAGGCCTCGCTGGGCACGCCGGCGAACAGCGCCCGCACATCCTCGGCCGTCGACATCACGCGCGGCAGCCCGAAGATCGGGAAGGACGGGTCGTCGGGATGGATGCACAGCCGCGCGCCTTCCGCCTCGGCAACCGGCGTGATCTCAGCGAGGAAGGCGATCAGGTTGGCGCGCAACTCCTCGGCACCGATCGCCTGGTAGAGCTCCAACATGGCACGGAAGCTGTTGCGGTCGTAGGCGAAGTCGCGGGCCGGCAGCCAGTCGATCAGCACCTTCTCGAGCTCGGTCGCCCGGCTCTCCGGCATGGCCTCGAAGCGCGCCCGCGCCGCGGCGATGCGCTCGGGCGTGTAGTCGCGCTCGGCGCCCTTGCGCCGCAGGACGAACAGGTCGTAAGCGGCGAAATCGACCGTGTCGTAACGCAGCGCATAGGCCCCGTTCGGCAGCCGGTACATCAGGTCGGTCCGGCTCCAGTCGGTGATGACCATGAAGTTGTAGCAGATGACTTTCACCCCGGCGCGGGCCACGGCGCGGATCGACTTCTTGTAGTTGTCGATCTTGGTCTGGAAGTCGCCGGTGCGAGTCTTGATCTCCTCGCCCACGCCGATGCTCTCGACAACCGACCAGGTGAGCCCGGCCTGCTCCACCATCCGCCGGCGCTTCAGCGCCTCGTCTTCCGGCCAGGCGCCCCCGGTGTTCATGTGGTGGAGTGCGGTGACGATGCCGGTGGCGCCGGCCTGGCGCGCGTTCTCCAGCGTCACCAGGTCGTCCGGGCCGAACCATCTCCAGGTCTGCTTCATGGCGGCTCTCTCTCCGTGGCGGCTGGTGTGTCAGTTGGCGTCGAGGAAGGCGGCCAAGGCGGTGGCGACGCCCTGGTCGAGGATAGCATGCAGATCGCTTACAATTTCGGTCTTGAAGGCCTCGGCGCCCAGGATCTCCGGCGTGAAGATCTCGGAAACCGCGAACAGGCCGCTGGCCAGCCGCCCGGCGTCACCGCCGCTTGCGGCTGCGATCGCGGCGAGGCGGGCGGCCATCGGATCGGCGATGGCGTAGGTCGTGCCGGCATCGCTGCGGCCGAGCAGGAAACGCATCCAGGCGGCGATCACGAAGGCGATGCAGCGCGGGAACGCACCCGCACCCAGGCGGACCAGCGCCGGCTCCAGCAACCTGGGCGGCAGCTTCTGCGAACCGTCGGAGGAAATCTGCAGCGTCAGGTGGCGGATCGAGGGATTGCGGAAGCGCTCCTCGAGCGCCGCGGTGTACTGCGTCACGTCGGTTCCCGGCACCGGCGGGACGGAGGGCACGAGGTCCTCGGCCCATAGCCGGTGCACGAAGCGGTTGACCAGTGGATCGCGGATGGCGGCGAACACCGTCTCCTGCCCGCCGATCGCGCCGAGATAGGCCATGGCGGAGTGCGAGCCGTTCAGGCAGCGCAGCTTCATCAGCTCGAACGGCAGCACGTCGGCCACCAGGGTGGCACCCGCCTTCTCCCAGGCGGGCCGGCCGAGCGGGAAGCGATCCTCGATCACCCACTGCGAGAACGGCTCGGTGACCACCGGCCAGGCATCGATGTAGCCGAACTCCCGTGCCACGGCATCGCGGTCCTCGTCGCGGGTGGCCGGGGTGATGCGGTCCACCATGGTGCAGGGGAATGCCACCTGCTCGTGGACGAACCGACCGAGCTCGGGATCGCGCAACGCGGCGAAACGCGACACGATGCGGCGGGCCTTGATGCCATTCTCGGAGAGGTTGTCGCAGGACAACACGGTGAAGGGCGGCGTGCCGGCCTGGCGGCGGCGGCGCAACGCCTCGACCAGCAGACCTGGCACGCTGGTCGGTCCCCCGCCCGCCAGGTCGGCGGCGATCGCCGGATGCCTCTCGTCGAGTTCGCCGGTGGCGGCATCCTGGCAGTAGCCCTTCTCGGAGACGGTCAGCGTGACGATCCTGGTCCGCGGGTCGACCATTTGCGTGAGCACCGCCTCGAGGTCGCGAGGAAGCGCGAGCACCCCGGCGAGGGAGCCGACGACACGGGCGCGCGTGCCCTCGGCGCCGCGCACCAGCAGTGTGTAGAGCCCGTCCTGGGCGGCCAGCGCGTCGGGCAGCGCCGCCGACAGCGGGTCAACGCCGACGATGCCCCAGCCGGTCTCGCCGGCGGCCAGGCGATCGTCGGTATAGACGGCGAGGTGGGCGCGGCTGAACGCGCCCAGGCCGAGATGGACGATGCCGGGCAAGATGGAGCCGCGTGCATAGGCGGGCTTCTCCACCGTGGTGGGCAGGGCCGGCAGGGCGGCTTGGGACAGCCTCACGGCGTGGGCTTCGGTATTGTCGGGGTTCATGTTGTCCTCTCAGAACGAGAACTGTACCTTACAGCATTCGGCCGGCCGGTTCTCGAAGGCGTCGAAAGCGGCCGCAAAGTCGGCGATGGCGAAACGGTGGGTAATCAGCCGTTCGGGCTGCAGGCGGCCGGAGGCGAACCAGTCGATCACCTTGGGGAATTTGCGGCCGTTCAGCCGCGAGGAGTGGATCGAAAGCTCCTTGCTGGTCACCTTCTGCTGCGACACCAGGCTCGGTTCGGCGTCGAAGCCCATGATGCCGATGCGCGCCGCCGGTGAGGCAATCTCGATAGCCTCGGCGAGGATCGACGGGTGGCAGGCGGTGTCGATCACCAGGGTCGGACTGAGGCCGGCGGCGGCGAGGATGGGCGCCAGCGGCTGGTTGGCGGTGTTGATGGCCTGGTCGGCACCGTTGGCGCGGGCGGCCTCGAGGCGTGCGTCGATGCGGTCGGTCACCACCAGCCTGGAGACGCCGTAGACCCACTTCAGCACCTGGACCACCATCAGCCCGATCGGACCGGCGCCGTAGACCAGGGCGATGTCGGCGGCGCGGACGCCGGTGTGGTCGGTCATGTTGGCGGCTACGGCGAAGGGCTCAACGAGGGCGGCCTGGTCGTCGCTGACCGTATCGGGGACGGGATAGGCGTTGCCGGCGGGCACGCAGGCGAATTCCGAGAAGCCGCCGTCGCGGTGAACGCCGATCACCTGCAGGCTGGTGCAGACGTTGGGCCGGCCGATCGAGCACGGGTAGCAATGGCCGCAACTGATCACCGGGTCGACCACCACGCGGGTACCCACCGGCAGACCTGCGCCTTCGCCGGCCTTGTCGACGCGGCCGAAGAACTCGTGGCCGATGACGCGTGGGTAGCGGGCGAAGGGGTTGCGGCCGTGGAAGATGTGCACGTCGGATCCGCAGATGCCGGCGCGCTCCACCCGGATGCGGACCTCGCCGGGCCCCGGTTCGGCAAGCGGCCGTTCGGCCAGGGTGAGGACGCCAGGACGTTCCACGACGAGGCTCTTCATCGCTTTCCTCTCCAAACCGGGCCGGCCGCGGCGTGCGGACGGGCGGGAATTCAGGTATGGCGGCCCATACCATGCCGGACACTAGAATACAAACAACCACCGTCTGGAAAGGGTGTCATAGCCGATAACTAGAAATTAATCAAATATAATCAATAAGATAAAATAATTCAGGCGATCGTACGCAAAATCGTCTTGTATTCTAGTGTCCGAAACGCTACGAGGGCTGCGCCGGCGCCGTTCACCCCAAGGTCGCCGCAACAACCAGAACGCCAACCCAGGGAACGTCATGATGCCTTCGGTACGTCCCATTCCGGTCCCCGCTCAGGCGCGGCGCTGCCCGGCTTTCCTGGCCGCGGCTGGTCGCCTTTTCCCCTGATCCCGCAACACCGCCCGGGCCCCATCCCTCGGGTCCGGAGCGCCAAGGAGAACCATTGATGCAGATCCACCGGCGTACCCTCGGCATTGCCGCCGCCAGCCTGGTCGCCGCCACATTGCCCCTGCACCGGCCGGCGAAAGCCGCCGCCAAGTACCGGCTGCGCTACGGCACCGCCTTCCCGACCGACCACCCCGGAGCGGTGCGCATCGCCGAGGCCGCCGCGGCGGTCAGCAAGGAAACCGACGGCGCGGTGGACATCCAGGTCTATCCGAACAGCCAGCTCGGCAGTGAGCCGGACATGTTCTCTCAGACCCGTTCCGGTGCGCTCGACTTCATGTCGACCTCCGGCGTGAACCAGACCGTGGTGCCGGTCGGCGGCATCAACGCCGTCGCCTTTGCCTTCCAGAAGCAAGACCAGGTCTGGGCCGCCATGGACGGCGACCTCGGCGCCCACGTGCGTGCGGCTTTCGACAAGGTCGGGCTTTTCGTGTTCCCGAAGTGCCTGGACAATGGCTATCGCAACATCACCGCCAGCGCCCGGCCGATCATTCATCCCGACGACCTCAAAGGGTTCAAGATCCGCGTGCCCGGCAACCCACTGTGGGTCACGCTGTTCAAGACCCTCGGCGCCGCACCCACGCCGATCAACTTCGGCGAGCTCTATGCCGCCCTGCAAACCCACATCGTCGACGGCGAGGAGAATCCGCTGGCGCTGATCCAGAGCGCCAAACTCTACGAGGTGCAGAAATACATCTCCCTCACCGGCCACATCTGGGACGGCCACTACATCTTCGCCAACGTCAAGAAATGGTCGGGTCTGCCGGCCGACGTGCGCACCGTCATCGCCAAGGCGATGGACAGCGCGGCAGTGCTCGAGCGCCAGGATGTGGAACGCCTCAACGACCAGGCGGTCGCTCAAATGCAGGGCTTCGGCGTGACCTTCAACAAGGTGGATACCACCCCCTTCCGGGAGGTGCTGCGGGCCAGCGGCTTCTACAGCGACTGGAAAGCGAAATTCGGTCCGGAGCCGTGGGCCCTGCTCGAGAAATACGTCGGAACCCTCTGAGCGTCGCATGCCGCGGCCTGTTCGCCCCGGCAACGGGGCGGGCAGACCGCAGGGGTGAGGTGAATGGCCATGGAAGTTGCTGTCAACGTCGCCGCGACGGAAGCCGGGGAACAACCGGAAATGCCTTCCGCGGAGCACATGCATACCGGAGCCACCCTGTTCGCCCGGTTCGACCGCTATCTGGGCATGACGGTGGAGGCCGCCGCCGCGCTGCTGGTGGTGGCCGAAGTGTGCCTGCTGGGCGGGGCAACCATCGCGCGCTACGTGTTCAACGCGCCGCTGACCTGGTCGGACGAGCTGGCCACCATCCTGTTCATCTGGCTGTCGATGCTCGGATCGGTGGTGGCGTTGCGGCGCGGCGAGCACATGCGGCTGACCACCTTCATCCGCGGCCTGTCGCCGGATGGCCGCGCCCGCGTCGATGCGCTCGGCCTGATACTGGTCTCCACCGTGCTGCTGGTCCTGATCATGCCCACGCTGGAGCATGTCCAGAGCCATCTCGACGGTACCACGCCCGTGCTGGGAATCAGCGAGGGCGTGCGCGAGGCCGCGCTCCTGGTCGGCATCGCGCTGATGCTGATGACCGCGGTGGACAAGCTCATCCAGCACGCCACGCGGTGGCAGATCGCCGGCTCGCTCGCCATCGTCCTGGCCGTCGGCGCTGTGCTCTATGTGTTGTCGCCGGTGTTTGACGACCTCGGCAACTGGGACCTGCTGATCTTCTTCTTCGGGCTGGTCGCCTTCTGCATGGTGATCGGCATGCCGATCGCGCTGTCCTTCATCCTGGCGACGGTGGCCTACCTGCAGTTCACCACCACCATCCCGATCTCGATCGTGCCGGCACGGCTCAGCGAGGGCATGTCGAACATGGTGCTGCTGGCGGTGCCGATGTTCGTGCTGCTTGGCGCCCTGATCGAAATCGCCGGGCTGGCGCAGGCGATGATCTCCTTCCTGGTCTCGCTGTTCGGGCATTTTCGCGGCGGCCTGCAATACGTGCTGCTCAGCGCGATGTATCTCGTCTCCGGCATTTCCGGCGCCAAGGCCGCCGACATGGCGGCAATCGCGCCCGCCCTGTTCCCCGAGATGAAGAAACGTGGCAACCGCGAGGGCGACATCGTCTCGCTGCTCTCGGCCGCCGCCGTCATGTCGGAGACCATCCCGCCCTCGATCGTGTTGATCACCGTCGGCTCAGTGACCGGCGTTTCGATCGCGGCGCTGTTCACCGGCGGGCTGTTGCCGGCCGTCGTCGGGATGATCACACTGAGCGCGGTGATCTGGTACCAGACCCGCCGCGAGGACGTGAGCGGCGCCGAGCGGCTGGGCGCCAGGGCCAGGCTTCGCCTATGTCTCGTGGCCTTGCCCGGGCTAGGCTTGCCGATCGTAATCCGCTTTTCCGTGGTGGACGGGATTGCAACGGCCACCGAGGTTGCCACCATCGGCGTGCTGTACACCATTCTGGTCGGCGTGTTCTTCTATCGGCGGTTCGACTGGCGGCGTGTGTATCCGATCCTGGTCGATACCGCCTCGCTGTCCGGCGCCATCCTGCTGGTGGTCGGGGCGGCAACGGCGATGGCCTGGGCACTCACGCAGTCCGGGTTCTCGCGTGACTTGGTCGATGTGATGGCCGGCGTGCCGGGCGGCACATGGGGTTTCCTCGGCATCTCCGCGGTCGCTTTCGTCATCCTCGGCAGCGTCCTCGAGGGCGTGCCGGCGATCGTGCTGTTCGGTCCGCTCCTGTTCCCGATCGCCAAGCTGATGGGCGTCAACGAGGTACATTACGCGATCATCGCGGTGTTCTCGATGGGCCTCGGCCTGTTCACGCCGCCGTTCGGGGTGGGGTTCTATCTGGCCTGCGCGATCGGTCGCGTCTCGCCCGACGCCGTGATCCGCCATGTCTGGCCGCATCTCACCGCTCTCGTGGTCGCCCTGGTGCTGATCGTGCTGATCCCCTGGATCTCGACCGGATTCCTCTGAGCGGAGGACCGGGACAACCGGGCCGGGCCGGGGTATACTACCTACCCCGTCCGACCGGGCTGGCGGATGAACCGCGCAGCGAAGAAGGCGCCTCCTTCAGCACGAAGCGAACGGGTGACATGGACACCATGATCGACCGCCGCAACCGGCGCCTCGCCAACCAGGTCTACGACACGCTGCGGATGGACATCGTGACGGGAGCGATGCCGCCAGGCGCGTCGATGAGCGAGTCGGATATCTGCGCGCGGCTCGGCGTCAGCCGTACCCCAGTGCGGGAAGCGCTGATCGAGCTTGCCAAGGCCAATCTGGTCCTCGTCTATCCCCAGCGTGGCACCTTCGTGGCCCCGATCTCGGCGGACGCTTTCCGGGATGCGCAGTTCATCCGCGAGCACCTGGAATGCGCGCTCGTGGGCGAGGCGGTGCGGCACTTGGATTCGACCGCGCTCAACGAACTGAACGCGATCATCGACCGGCAGCGATATGCGTATTCGATCGGATCGGCTGACGATTTCTACCAGGGCGACGAGGATTTCCACGCCGCCATCGCCCGTCTCAGCCGCCGCCCGGGCGTCCATCAGGTGCTGCTCGACGCCAAGATCCATTTCGACCGCGTACGTCACATGACGCTGCAGGACATCGAGCACATCCCGTTGCTGATCGAGCAGCATCGGGAGATCCTCGACGGCATGGCCAATGGCGACGAGGCGGCCGCCGTGGCGGCGATGCGGCGACATCTCAGGGAAGTGTTCCACCGTGCCGAGGGCATCATCGCCCGCCAGCAGGCCGCGGTCGCAAAGCTGCCGTCCCAGCCGCGCCGGATCAGGCGCCGAGCGGCCGCCGAAAGCACGCCCTGACCCCCATTGACGGAGTGGAGCCAGTCGGCGTTTGCCCGGCCTGGGTCCGCATCAGGTGGCGCCAATCGGCTTGTGGGCATCGATTGCGGGTGGCGGAGTGTCCGACCGCCGTACGGTCCGGCGAGGCCGGTGGAACACCTGTCCGCGCCGCAGGAATCCAGTATCAATATCAACGCCAGATTTCGATTCTCACCGATCAGCATGCGTCCGGTCGCAGAGTCAACTGTCGGTGGTTTCCTACCCCTGCAACCACCAGTCCCATCACAACACCAGAACGCCCGTTCCCCGCCCGGGGAGCGGGTGATTTGGTTTGTACGTCGGTGTCCTCTGGCAGGTGGAGAAAGGCGGCGAGGTCGCCGCGGAGTTCGACGCTGACCGCGCCACGGCCCTCGCGCGGGGTGACCAGGATGGCATCGACCAGGCTACGTAACGTGTCATACCAACCGTCTGAAAGCCTGACT